>NZ_JACHYW010000032.1:0-77607 GCF_014193145.1 Rhizobium sp. BK060 | reverse complement strand
ATCGCTGCCGTCAGAGACGTCTTGCCGTGGTCAACGTGGCCGATCGTGCCGATGTTAACGTGCGGCTTGTTGCGCTCAAACTTACTCTTTGCCATGTGGGCTCTCCACTCTTTTAAGGTCCCCTGAGGGATCTAATTCTTGTTATCGGTCAATTGGTATTCCGGTCACTTCTGGCCGGAATACTTTGCCTGGATTTCGGTTGCGACGTTCGAGGGGACCGGTGAATAGTGATCAAACGTCATCGTGTACTGCGCGCGGCCCTGAGACATGGAGCGCAGGTTGTCGACGTACTTGAACATGTTCGCCAGCGGGACGTTCGCGTTGATGACAACCGCGACGCCACGGCTTTCCTGACCTTGGATCTGGCCACGGCGAGAGTTCAGGTCGCCGATCACGTCGCCGACGTAATCTTCCGGCGTGACAACTTCGACCTTCATCATCGGCTCGAGCAGCTGAGCGCCGGCCTTCTTGGCTGCTTCACGGAAGCAAGCGCGAGAAGCGATTTCGAACGCGAGGACAGACGAGTCAACATCGTGGAAGGCACCGTCGATGAGCGTCGCCTTGACGCCGAGCATCGGGAAGCCCGCCAGCGGACCGGAGGACAGAACGCTTTCGATACCCTTCTGAACGCCCGGAATGTATTCCTTCGGAACAGCACCGCCGACGATCTTGGATTCGAACTTGAAGTCGTCGCCTTCCGGGTTCGGTTCGAAGACGATCTTGACGCGCGCGAACTGACCGGTACCACCGGACTGCTTCTTGTGCGTGTAGTCTTCTTCGTGCTGGCGCGTGATGGTTTCGCGGTAAGCAACTTGCGGCGCACCGACGTTTGCTTCGACCTTGAACTCGCGACGCATACGGTCGACGATGATGTCGAGGTGAAGTTCGCCCATGCCGGCAATGATCGTCTGGCCGGATTCCTGGTCGGTCTTGACGCGGAAGGACGGGTCTTCAGCAGCCAGGCGGTTGAGCGCGAGGCCCATCTTTTCCTGGTCGCCCTTGGACTTCGGCTCGATCGCGATCTGGATGACCGGCTCGGGGAATTCCATGCGCTCGAGAATAACAGGCTTCAGCGGATCGCAGAGCGTGTCACCCGTGGTGGTTTCCTTGAGACCGGCGAGAGCAACGATGTCGCCTGCGAAAGCTTCATCAATGTCTTCACGCGAATTCGAGTGCATCTGCAGCATACGGCCGACACGCTCGCGCTTGTCCTTGACCGTGTTCAAAACCGACGAACCCTTTTCGAGCTTGCCGGAGTAGATGCGTGCGAAAGTCAGCGAACCGACGAAGGGGTCGTTCATGATCTTGAACGCGAGCATCGAAAGCGGCTCGGAGTCGTCAGCATGGCGTTCGATTTCGGCTTCGGTCTTGAAGTCGATGCCCTTGATCGCCGGAATGTCGAGTGGCGACGGCAGGTAGTCGACAACCGCGTCGAGCAGCGGCTGAACGCCCTTGTTCTTGAAAGCGGTGCCGCAGAACATCGGATGGAACTTGACGTCGATCGTACCGCGACGGACGAGCGCGCGGATCTGATCGTTGTCAGGCATGTTGCCTTCGAGGTAGGCTTCCATCGCGGCTTCGTCGATCTCGACAACGGTCTCGATCAGCTTTTCGCGATATTCTTCAGCCTTAGCCTTCAGGTCTTCCGGGATTTCGACGACGTCCCACTGAGCGCCGAGTGATTCATCGCGCCATACGAGAGCGTTCATCTCGATCAGGTCGACGACGCCCTTGAAGTCGCTTTCTGCGCCGATCGGCAGCTGCATGACGACAGCCGTTGCGCCGAGACGGGTCTTGATCATCTCGACCGAGCGGTAGAAGTCCGCACCGGTCTTGTCCATCTTGTTGCAGAAGATCATACGCGGAACGTTGTACTTCTCAGCCTGACGCCAGACGGTTTCCGTCTGCGGCTCAACACCTGCGTTGGCATCAAGAAGAGCAATAGCACCGTCGAGAACGCGCAGCGAACGCTCGACTTCGATGGTGAAGTCGACGTGGCCGGGGGTGTCGATGATGTTGAAGCGGCGCATCTTGCCGTCACGGCCCTTCCAGAAGGTCGTGGTGGCAGCGGAGGTGATCGTGATGCCACGCTCCTGCTCCTGCTCCATCCAGTCCATCGTGGCCGCGCCATCGTGCACTTCGCCGATCTTGTGCGACTTGCCGGTGTAGTAAAGGATACGCTCGGTCGTCGTCGTCTTGCCGGCGTCGATGTGCGCCATGATACCGAAATTACGGTAGTCTTCGATTTTATATTCGCGAGCCATTGTGGACTGCCTTTCGAACCCGTTCGGGATTACCAGCGATAATGCGAGAACGCACGGTTGGCATCAGCCATCTTGTGCGTGTCTTCGCGCTTCTTGACCGCGGAACCACGGTTGTTGGATGCATCGAGAAGCTCGCCCGACAGTCGGTCGACCATGGTCGTTTCGTTGCGCTTGCGCGCAGCAGCAATCAGCCAGCGGATCGCCAGGGCCTGACGGCGCTCCGGACGAACATCAACCGGAACCTGATAGGTTGCACCACCAACGCGGCGCGAACGGACTTCAACGTGCGGAGCAACGTTGTCCAGAGCCTGATGGAACACGCCGAGCGGCTCCTGCTTGGACTTGCCCTGCACGGCGTCGAATGCGCCGTATACAATGCTCTCTGCGACAGACTTCTTGCCGTCAAGCATGATTGCATTCATGAACTTGGTAACAACCAGATCGCCGAACTTCGGATCCGGGTTGATCTCGCGCTTTTCTGCTCTGTGACGTCGGGACATACTTCTCGTCTCTTCAATGGTTTAGACGCTCTACCACGCGGAGGACCTCGCGCAGCGCCGGGATTTCAAAACCGAATTACTTCGGACGCTTCGCACCGTACTTCGAACGGCGCTGCTTGCGGTTCTTGACACCCTGGGTATCGAGAACGCCGCGAATGATGTGGTAACGGACACCCGGAAGGTCCTTAACACGGCCGCCACGGATCATGACGACAGAGTGTTCCTGAAGGTTGTGACCTTCACCGGGAATGTAACCAATGACTTCGAAGCCGTTGGTCAGACGGATCTTTGCGACCTTACGGAGAGCCGAGTTCGGCTTCTTCGGCGTCGTCGTGTAGACGCGGGTGCAAACGCCGCGCTTTTGAGGGTTTTCCTGCAGGGCAGGAACCTTATTACGCTTTACGTTCGCCTGACGCGGCTTGCGGATAAGCTGGTTTACGGTAGGCATTCAACCATCCCTTACGTTTATATCTCAATCCCTTGCGGGCGTAACTCGCGCCGTCTCCGGCAAGATCACACGCTTGTCTCAATGCGCAAAACGTGGCCCGATCCGCTTTCGCAGATGGACCACTGAGAGCAGAGGACGCAAAAGACATGCGTCATGCGTGCAGGCATCATATCTTCAACGTGCGTTTCGAACCTTGTTTGAGGTGATCTCCGGGGCGCGTCGCCCCGAATGGCCATGCCTCACATGGGTCCGGATGGCGCGGGTACTACTGGTTTCCCGCCGTCTCGTCAAGGCCGTTAACAAATAAACTTCGGCGGAACGCCTTGAAACCGGGCCATTGCGCGCTCTTTTGGGCCTTCTAGGCGAATTCGCCACCGACCGCCAAGATAAACTTGAGCATTGGAGCAAAAAGCAGCTATGGAATCGCTGATTGCAGCCGCTAAGCGCATGAAATCAGATTCAAATCTCGAATCGAAGGACCTCCGATGATTACCGCTCCCGACAATGACAACAATTCCGAAGGACCGATGGTCTTCATCATCATCGGCAAGGGCTATCAGTCCGATGACAGCGACGGCGTCGACCTCCACATCATGCTCAAGGCCGCCGATGACGACAGCGCCGTGCGCGAGGCCCTGAACGCTCTCGCCGAAGAAGGCTTCATCGAGGCGGACCTCGACCAGATCGGCATGCTGACCGAAGTCCCGGAAGAGGAGCCGCATGCCTCCGCCTACCAGGGCGCCGTCGACGGCGAAGTCGCGATCATCCGCTTCAGCTGAGACCCCGATGGAGCCGGATGCGCTCAAGGTGCTGATCTATGCCACCTGGCGCGACCGGCTGCTGGGTTTCGATGAGCCCGACTTCCCGGAGGTCGCGCTTCAGGTTCCGGGGGGCACGGTGGAGACTGGCGAAGATATCGCCGCCGCGGCACTTCGCGAGTTCTCGGAAGAGACCGGGATCCTGCCCGAAACTCCCCTCGCCCGCTCATCTTTCATGACTATCGCTTTTCCAAGGACGGAACCGAATTTTGTCACCGGCGGCACTACTTCCACATTCCCGTCGAAGGTGAGCAACCCGCCAGCTGGTTGCATCGCGAAATGACGCCGTTCAGCGGCGGAAGTCCGATCCTGTTCTGCTTCTTCTGGCTTGGCTTCGACGACGCCCGCACACGGCTGGGCTACGGCATGGAGCACTTCTTACCGCTACTTGGCTGAGCCTCTCGTACTCACCCTGACAAAAAACGCGAAAACAAAAGCCGCCCGGATCACTCCGGGCGGCTTTTTAATTCAATTCTGAGAACCAAGCTGCCGACTATTCGGCAGCCGGTGCGCTCTCACCCGCGAGATCCTGCAGCATCGGGGTGGCAACATCGGCGCCCGTGCCCTTGCGGCGTTCTTCGAGGATCATCTCGTCGCGCGACGTAGCGATGCGGCGGATCTGCGTCATCGTGCCACCGGTACCGGCCGGGATCAGGCGACCAACAATGACGTTTTCCTTCAGACCCTGTAGGCCGTCGGTCTTGCCGGCGATCGCAGCTTCCGTGAGAACCTTTGTGGTCTCCTGGAACGAAGCAGCCGAGATGAACGACGGGGTCTGCAGCGACGCCTTGGTGATACCCAGCAGAACCGGATCGCCGTAAGCAGGCTTCTTGCCCTGTTCGATCAGCGTATCGTTGACGTCTTCGAGCTCGATACGGTCGACGTTGTCGCCGACGATATAGGTCGAGTCGCCGGCATCGGTGATTTCCACCTTCTGCAGCATCTGACGGACAATCACTTCGATGTGCTTGTCGTTGATGACAACGCCCTGCAAGCGATAGACTTCCTGGATTTCGTTGACGAGGTACGAAGCCAGAGCTTCGACGCCCTTGATCGCCAGGATGTCGTGCGGAGCCGGGTTACCGTCGAGGATGTAGTCACCCTTTTCGATATAATCGCCTTCCTGAAGGTGGAAGGGTTTGCCCTTCGGGATCAGGTATTCAACAGGCTCAACACCGTCTTCTGCCGGCTCGATGATGACGCGACGCTTGTTCTTGTAGTCGCGGCCGAGGCGGATCGTGCCATCGATCTCAGCGATGATGGCGTGGTCCTTCGGACGACGAGCTTCGAACAGTTCAGCAACACGCGGCAGACCACCGGTGATGTCCTTGGTCTTGGCGCTTTCGAGCGGCGAACGTGCAAGCACGTCACCCTGCGACACCTTCGTGCCCGGCTCGACCGACAGGATCGCGTCGACCGACAGCAGGAAGCGGGCGTCACCACCGCGGGACAGCTTCATGACATTACCACTGGCATCCTTGATGACGATTGCCGGCTTGAGGTCCGAACCACGCGGGGTCGAACGCCAGTCGATAACCTGACGCTTGGTGATACCTGTGGATTCGTCGGTCGCTTCGAGAACCGAGAGACCGTCGACCACGTCTTCGAACTGAACGGTACCAGCCACTTCCGTCATCATCGGACGGGTGTAGGGATCCCACTCTGCCAGACGCTGACCACGCTTGACCTTGTCGCCATCGTCGACATGCAGCTTCGAACCATAGGCAACGCGCTGCGAGGAGCGCTCGACGCCACGCTCGTCCAGGATCTGGACGGTCATGTTGCGGCCCATGGCAACGAGGTTGCCATCCGAGTTGCGCAGCAGGTTGCGGTTCTTGATCTGAACCGTGCCTTCATACGAAGCTTCCAGGAACGACTGGTCGACCACCGTTGCCGTACCACCAAGGTGGAACGTACGCATGGTGAGCTGAGTGCCCGGCTCGCCGATCGACTGAGCAGCGATAACACCGACCGCTTCGCCCATGTTGACAGGCGTACCGCGTGCAAGGTCACGACCATAGCAGACCGCGCAAACACCCGTCTGGATTTCACAGGTCAGGGCCGAGCGGATGCGGATCGACTGGATACCAGCCTTTTCGATCTCGATGACATCGGGCTCGAGGATCATCTTGCCGGCATCAACGATACGCTCGCCGGTGACCGGATGATCGATATCATCCAGCGCGGTACGGCCGAGGATACGAGCGCCGAGCGAGGCCACGACCTGACCGGCATCGACGATGGCGGTCATGGTGAGGCCCTTGTCGGTGCCGCAATCCACCGAGTTGACGATGCAATCCTGTGCGACGTCGACGAGACGACGGGTCAGGTAACCAGAGTTCGCGGTCTTCAAGGCGGTATCTGCGAGACCCTTACGGGCGCCGTGCGTCGAGTTGAAGTACTCGTTGACGGTCAGGCCTTCCTTGAAGTTCGAGGTGATCGGCGTTTCGATGATTTCGCCCGACGGCTTGGCCATGAGGCCGCGCATGCCGCCCAGCTGGCGCATCTGGTTCGGAGAACCGCGGGCGCCCGAGTGCGACATCATGTAAATGGCGTTCATCGGCTTCTGGCGACCGGTCTTTTCATCGAATTCGACGGCCTTGATGCGGGCCATCATGTCTTCGGCGACCTTCTCGGTGGCCTTGCCCCAGGCGTCGACAACCTTGTTGTACTTTTCGCCCTGTGTGATGAGACCGTCGTTGTACTGCTGCTCGTATTCCTTGACCAGGTTTTCGGTGTCACCAACGATCTTCGCCTTGGTGTCCGGAATGACCATGTCGTCCTTGCCGAACGAAATGCCGGCGCGGCAGGCATGGCTGAAGCCGAGCTGCATGATGCGGTCGCAGAAAATGACTGTGTCCTTCTGGCCGCAATGGCGGTAGACCGCGTCGATCATCTTGGAGATGTTCTTCTTGGTCATTTCCTGGTTGCAGACGTCGAAGGTCACCTTGCCGTTCTTCGGCAGGAGTTCACCGATGAGCAGACGGCCCGGAGTCGTTTCGTAGATCTTCGAGTACGGCTTGCCGTCCTCACCGATCGACTTGAAGCGGCCGCGGATCTTGGTGTGCAGCGTGACGACCTTGGTCTCAAGCGCATGATGCAGTTCGCCGAGGTCGGAGAAGGCCATACCTTCGCCCGGCTCGTTCTGGTTCATGATCGAGAGATAGTAGAGGCCGAGAACCATGTCCTGTGACGGAACGATGATCGGTGCACCGTTTGCAGGGTGCAGGATGTTGTTCGTCGACATCATCAGAACGCGGGCTTCGAGCTGAGCTTCGAGCGATAGCGGCACGTGAACCGCCATCTGGTCACCGTCGAAGTCGGCGTTAAAGGCCGTGCAGACGAGCGGATGCAACTGGATCGCCTTGCCTTCGACCAGGGTAGGTTCGAAGGCCTGGATGCCCAGACGGTGCAGCGTCGGTGCTCGGTTCAGGAGAACCGGATGCTCGCGGATGACCTCGTCGAGGATATCCCAAACCTCAGGCTTTTCCTTTTCCACCAGCTTCTTCGCCTGCTTGACGGTCGAGGAATAACCCTTGGCGTCGAGGCGGGCATAGATGAACGGCTTGAAGAGCTCGAGCGCCATCTTCTTCGGAAGACCGCACTGGTGCAGCTTGAGTTCCGGACCGGTCACGATGACGGAACGGCCGGAGTAGTCGACGCGCTTGCCGAGCAGGTTCTGACGGAAGCGGCCCTGCTTGCCCTTCAGCATGTCGGACAGCGACTTCAGCGGACGCTTGTTGGCGCCGGTGATGACGCGGCCGCGACGGCCGTTGTCGAACAGCGCGTCTACAGATTCCTGCAGCATGCGCTTTTCGTTGCGGATGATGATGCCCGGAGCGCGCAGTTCGATCAGGCGCTTCAGACGGTTGTTGCGGTTGATGACGCGGCGGTACAGATCGTTGAGGTCCGACGTCGCGAAACGACCACCGTCGAGCGGAACCAGCGGACGCAGATCCGGGGGGATCACCGGAACGACCTTCATGATCATCCATTCCGGACGGTTGCCCGACTCCATGAAGTTCTCGACGATCTTCAGGCGCTTCATCAGCTTCTTCTGCTTGAGATCCGACGTCGTGTCGGCAAGCTCCGAGCGCAGATCGCCCGCGATCTTTTCGAGGTTCATCGAGGCCAGCATCTCGTAGATAGCCTCAGCGCCGATCATGGCCGTGAACTGGTCTTCACCGTATTCGTCGACGGCCAGCATGTACTCTTCTTCCGAGAGGAGCTGGTGCTCCTTGAGGGCGGTGAGGCCCGGCTCGGTGACAATGTAGTTTTCGAAGTAGAGAACGCGCTCGACATCCTTCAGCGTCATGTCGAGCAACGTCGAGATGCGTGATGGCAGCGACTTCAGGAACCAGATGTGGGCGACCGGAGCGGCGAGCTCGATATGGCCCATGCGCTCACGGCGAACCCGCGACAGCGTAACTTCAACGCCGCACTTTTCGCAGATGATGCCCTTGTACTTCATGCGCTTGTACTTGCCGCACAGGCACTCGTAGTCCTTGATCGGTCCGAAGATGCGCGCGCAGAAGAGACCGTCGCGTTCCGGCTTGAACGTACGGTAGTTGATGGTTTCCGGCTTCTTGATCTCACCGTAAGACCAGGAAAGAATCTTCTCCGGAGAAGCAATCGAAATCCGGATGGAATCGAAGTTCTGTGCAGGCACCTGCGGATTGAAAAGATTCATGACCTCTTGGTTCATGCCTGTCTCCTTCATGGGCGAATGCGCCCTTAGCTTGCATGGACAGCGGCAAATCCCGGGAGCCGCGCCAACGCTCAAAACGACAATAACCGCAGAATGCGGCGAAATCGTCCCTGCTCGGCCGACACACACGGGGCCAGAGCGGGAACGGTGTGCGCTGCGTTGCAGCGCACACCCTATCAGTGGTTACTCGGCGGCGTCCGGCAACTGGCTGGCCTGCTGCTCATCGACCTTCGAATTCTCGAGTTCGACAGAGAGACCAAGCGAGCGCATTTCCTTGACGAGAACGTTGAAGCTTTCCGGAATACCGGCTTCGAACGTATCGTCGCCACGGACGATGGCTTCGTAGACCTTGGTACGGCCGGCGACGTCATCCGACTTCACCGTCAGCATTTCCTGCAGCGTGTAGGCTGCACCATATGCTTCCAGAGCCCAGACTTCCATTTCGCCGAAGCGCTGACCGCCGAACTGCGCCTTGCCGCCCAGCGGCTGCTGGGTAACGAGCGAGTAAGGACCGATCGAGCGAGCGTGGATCTTATCGTCGACCAAGTGGTTCAGCTTCAGCATGTAGATGTAGCCGACCGTCACCTGGCGGTCGAACTGCTCACCAGTACGGCCGTCGTACAGCGTCGACTGACCGCTTTCCTTGAGACCGGCCAGAGCCAGCATCGCATTGACGTCACCTTCATGAGCGCCGTCGAAGACCGGCGTTGCAATCGAAACGCCGCGCTTCCACTGGTCAGCCAGACGAAGGACCGAGTCATCGTCGAAGTCCTTGACCTGTTCGGCCTTCGGACCGTCGCCGACAACGTCGCCGATCGTCTTGCGCAGCGGCTCGATGTTGCCGCTGGCCTTGTAGGCTTCCAGCATGTCACCGATCTGGCGGCCCATGCCGGCACAAGCCCAGCCAAGGTGCGTCTCGAGGATCTGACCGACGTTCATGCGAGAAGGCACGCCCAGCGGGTTCAGAACGACGTCGACGTGCGTACCATCTTCCAGGAACGGCATGTCTTCGACCGGAACGATACGCGACACGACACCCTTGTTACCGTGACGGCCTGCCATCTTGTCGCCTGGCTGGATCTTGCGCTTAACAGCAACGAAGACCTTAACCATCTTCATGACGCCCGGAGGCATTTCGTCGCCGCGCTGGACCTTCTCGACCTTGTCCATGAAGCGCTGTTCAAGGCGCGACTTGGATTCGTCGTACTGGCCGCGGAGAGCTTCGAGTTCGCCCTGGACCTTTTCGTCTTCAACAGCAAACATCCACCACTGCGAGCGGGGATATTCGGAAACGACGTTGTTCGCCAGTTCGGTGCCCTTTTTGAAGCCCTTCGGGCCAGCAATCGCGACCTGGCCGCGCAGCATGTCGACCAGACGGCCGTAGACGTTACGGTCGAGGATCGCCTGCTCGTCATCGCGGTCCTTTGCAAGACGCTCGATCTCTTCGCGCTCGATCGCCATCGCGCGCTCGTCCTTCTCAACGCCGTGGCGATTGAAGACGCGCACTTCGACGATCGTGCCGTAGGTGCCGGGCGGCATGCGCATGGAGGTGTCGCGGACGTCCGAAGCCTTTTCACCGAAGATGGCGCGCAGAAGCTTTTCTTCCGGCGTCATCGGGCTTTCGCCCTTCGGCGTGATCTTGCCGACGAGGATATCGCCCGGCTGAACTTCGGCGCCGATGTAGACGATACCGGCTTCGTCGAGGTTCTTCAGCGCTTCTTCCGAAACGTTCGGAATGTCGCGCGTGATTTCTTCCGGACCAAGCTTTGTATCACGGGCCATCACTTCGAACTCTTCGATGTGGATGGACGTGAACACGTCGTCAGCAACGATGCGCTCGGAGAGCAGGATCGAGTCTTCGTAGTTGTAGCCGTTCCACGGCATGAACGCGACGAGCGCGTTACGGCCGAGAGCGAGATCGCCCAGGTCCGTCGACGGACCGTCGGCGAGGATGTCGCCACGGTTGACAACGTCACCGACGGTTACCAGCGGGCGCTGGTTGACGCAGGTGTTCTGGTTCGAACGCTGGAACTTCTGCAGACGGTAAATGTCGACGCCGGACTTGCCAGCTTCGAGGTCTTCCGTCGCACGGATAACGATACGCGTCGCGTCGACCTGGTCGACCACGCCGCCGCGGCGGGCGCCGATAGCAGCACCGGAGTCGCGGGCGACAACCGGCTCCATGCCGGTACCGACAAACGGAGCTTCAGCACGCAGCAGCGGAACGGCCTGACGCTGCATGTTCGAGCCCATGAGAGCGCGGTTGGCGTCGTCGTTTTCCAGGAACGGGATGAGAGCCGCAGCAACCGAAACGACCTGCTTCGGCGAAACGTCCATCAGGTTCATGCTGTCGCGCGGAGCGAGCATAACTTCGCCGGCGTGACGGCAAACGACGAATTCGTCGACGAACGAGCCGTCGGCAGACAGTTCGGCGTTAGCCTGAGCGACGTAGTACTTCGCTTCTTCCATTGCAGAGAGGTAAAGAACGTCGTTCGTCACCTTGCCGTCAACGATGCGACGGTACGGGCTTTCGATGAAGCCGTACTTGTTGACGCGTGCGAAGGTAGCCAGCGAGTTGATCAGACCGATGTTCGGGCCTTCCGGCGTTTCGATCGGGCAAATACGGCCGTAGTGGGTCGGATGAACGTCGCGGACTTCGAAGCCTGCGCGCTCGCGGGTCAGACCACCCGGGCCAAGTGCCGAAAGACGGCGCTTGTGGGTGATTTCCGAAAGCGGGTTCACCTGGTCCATGAACTGCGAGAGCTGCGAGGAGCCGAAGAATTCGCGAACGGCAGCAGCTGCCGGCTTCGCGTTGATCAGGTCCTGCGGCATGACCGTGTCGATTTCGATCGAGGACATGCGTTCCTTGATCGCGCGCTCCATACGGAGCAGGCCGAGACGGTACTGGTTTTCCATCAGTTCGCCGACGGAGCGAACGCGACGGTTGCCGAGGTTGTCGATGTCGTCGATTTCGCCCTTGCCGTCGCGCAGTTCGACCAGCATCTTGACCACGGCCAGGATGTCGTCCTTGCGCAGGATGCGGACAGTGTCTTCGACGTCGAGGTCGAGACGCATGTTCATCTTCACGCGACCAACGGCGGAGAGATCGTAGCGCTCCGCATCGAAGAACAGCGAGTTGAACATGGCTTCGGCCGATTCCATCGTCGGCGGTTCACCGGGACGCATGACGCGGTAGATGTCGAACAGAGCGTCCTGACGGTTCTCGTTCTTGTCTGCAGTCAGCGTGTTGCGGATGTAGGCGCCGACGTTGATGTGGTCGATGCCGAGGACCGGGATCTCTTCGAAACCGTTCTGCAGGATGATCGGCAGCGTCTTCTCGTCGATCTCATCACCTGCCTCGAGGTAGATTTCACCCGTCGAGTAGTTGACGATGTCTTCGGCGAGGTAGTTGCCGTACAGGTCTTCGTCGGTTGCCTTCAGAGCCTTGAGGCCCTTGTCGGCGAGCTGGCGGAGCAGACGCGGCGTCAGCTTCTTGCCGGCTTCGACAACGACTTCACCGGTGTCGGCGTCAACCATTTCGGTGATCGCCTTGGCACCCTTGAGGGTCTCGGGCTTGAACGGAATGCGCCAGCCCTTGCCGTCGCGCTGATAGTCGGACTTCGTGTAGAAGGTCGACAGGATTTCTTCGCCGTCCATGCCAAGCGCCATCAGCAGCGATGTCACGGGGATCTTTCGGCGGCGGTCAATACGGGCATAGACGATGTCCTTGGCGTCGAACTCGATGTCGAGCCAGGAACCGCGATACGGAATCACGCGGGCAGCGAAGAGCAGCTTGCCGGACGAATGGCTTTTGCCCTTGTCGTGATCGAAGAAGACGCCCGGCGAACGGTGCATCTGAGACACGATAACGCGCTCGGTGCCGTTGACGATGAACGTACCGTTGTTGGTCATGAGCGGCATGTCGCCCATGTAGACCGACTGTTCCTTGATGTCCTTGATGGACTTCGCGCCCGTATCTTCATCGATATCGAACACGATAAGACGGAGAGTAACTTTCAGCGGCGCGGCGTAGGTCAGGTCGCGCTGCCGGCATTCATCGACGTCGAACTTCGGCGGTTCGAACTCGTAGGACACGAATTCCAGCATGGAAGCGCCGGAGAAATCCGTGATCGGGAAAACGGACTTGAAGACAGCCTGAAGGCCCTCATCAGGGCGACCGCCCTTGGGCTCTTCAACCATCAGGAATTGATCATACGATGCCTTTTGAACCTCGATGAGGTTTGGCATTTCTGCGACTTCTGGGATCTTACCGAAAAACTTGCGTACGCGCCTACGACCATTGAATGAAAGGGTCTGAGCCATCGTCGCTCCTTCAAAATTGCATCCGGGCCTGCAACGGACGGGAACCGATGGCCAGTCGACCCCGTCAATCAATGAGTAGTTCAATCTCGTCTCACTTCCCGAACTGCGAGGCCGGATCGCCTGCGCGTCTCGGTTCGAGACCATCCTCTTGAAGAACCCATTACCCAAAAGCCGTTTTTAAGCGGCTTTTGGGTAATTCGTTCCAGAAAACGGCAAATGGGAGGCGGGAAATCCCACCTCCCAAATGCAGTTCAAGATTACTTAACGTCAGCCTTAGCGCCGGCGTCTTCAAGCTTCTTCTTGATGTCAGCGGCTTCAGCCTTGGAAACGCCTTCCTTGACAGCCTTCGGAGCGGCCTCAACGAGGTCCTTAGCTTCCTTCAGGCCGAGACCAGTGATGGCGCGGACTTCCTTGATGACGTTGATCTTGTTAGCGCCGGCGTCAGCCAGGATAACGTCGAACTCAGTCTTTTCTTCTTCAACAGCAGCAGCAGCACCTGCACCACCAGCAGCGGCAGCAACAGCTACCGGAGCAGCGGCGGAAACGCCCCACTTTTCTTCAAGAAGCTTAGAAAGCTCTGCTGCTTCCAGAACGGTCAGCGAGGAGAGGTCGTCTACGATCTTTGCGAGATCAGCCATGTTATTAGTTCCTTTTGTTCGGTTCGAACCGGTGTTTTATAAACAGCAAAAAACCGCCTTATGCGGCTTCGTCCTTCTTGGCGTAAGCCGAGAACACGCGAGCAAGCTGGCTTGCCGGTGCTGCAACAACGCCTGCAATGCGGGTAGCCGGTGTCTGGATCATGCCCAGCAGCTTCGCACGCAGTTCGTCCAACGACGGCAGGGTCGCAAGCGACTTGACTGCATCGGCGTTGAGCGTGGTTGTTCCCATGGCGCCGCCGAGTACAACGATCTTGTCGTTGCCCTTGGCGAAATCCACGACGACTTTCGGAGCGGTGATCGGATCAGTGCTGTATGCAATCAGCGTCTGACCGGTGAAGAGATTGGAAATCCCTTCCGCTTCCGTACCCTGAAGGGCGATCTTGGCCAGGCGGTTCTTCGCGACTTTGACGGTACCGCCAGCTGCGCGCATCTTCGAACGGAAGTCGTTCATCTGCGCGACTGTAGCACCAGCATAGTGGGCCACGACAACCGAGCCCGAAGCCTTGAAGACTTCGTTCAGTTCCGTGACGAATTCGCGTTTTTCCGCTCTTTCCACTGCCTATCTCCAGTTGGCAGGACCTTTTGACGGGGCCTACCGGGTTGCCTTTGCCTCCTGGGATCAGAGGAGATCCCAAGCGACGCTTGAGGATCCTGTCCCCTCGCGCTTCGCGCCAAAGAAAGGCCGAAGGCACAAGGCATCCAAGGCTCGAACCAAATTCCTAGAAGCAGTACTTCATGCAATTCGGGTCTTACCCGTCTCATGCAGGCGAAGTGATTAAGGGAAAACCACCTGCAATCTCGGACAGGATTCCGGATTTCTCCGGAATACTCCGGCCCCTTGCGGGACCGGAATTCTTTATAGCCGGGCAGAAGCCCGGCGAACTTGTTAAGCGGCCGGAGCCGTAACGGACGACGGGTCGATCTTGACGCCCGGGCCCATGGTCGAGGAGATCGCTACGCGCTTGACGTAGTTGCCCTTCGCACCAGCCGGCTTTGCCTTGATGACTGCATCAGCGAAGGCACGGATGTTCTCTTCCAGAGCCTTGGCATCGAAGGATGCCTTGCCAACGCCAGCATGAACGATACCAGCCTTTTCGACGCGGAACTCGACAGCGCCGCCCTTGGATGCTTTGACGGCACCAGCAACGTCCATCGTAACCGTACCAACCTTCGGGTTCGGCATCATGCCACGCGGGCCGAGAACCTTACCGAGGCGGCCGACGAGCGGCATCATGTCCGGGGTCGCGATGCAGCGATCGAAATCGATCTTGCCGCCCTGGACGATTTCAACGAGCTCTTCAGCGCCGACGATATCGGCGCCAGCTGCCTTGGCTTCATCAGCCTTGGCGCCACGAGCGAAGACAGCAACGCGAACGTCGCGGCCCGTGCCGTTCGGCAGGTTGACAACGCCGCGGACCATCTGGTCTGCGTGACGGGGATCAACGCCGAGGTTCATAGCGACTTCGATGGTTTCATCGAACTTCGCAACCGCGCGCTCCTTGACCATGCCGATTGCAAGGTTCAGAGCGTAGAGCTTTGTGGGATCAACACCTTCGTTGATCTTCTTGGTGCGCTTGCCAGCCATGGTCTTATCCTACCACTTCCAGGCCCATGGCGCGGGCAGAGCCCTCGATCATCGCCATTGCACCTTCGATGTCCGCTGCATTCAGATCCTTCATCTTGGCTTCTGCGATCGACTTGATCTGAGCCTTGGTGAGCTTGCCGGCGACGGCGCCCTTGCCAGGCGTCTTCGAACCAGACGTGATCTTCGCTTCCTTCTTCAGCCAGTAGCTGACCGGCGGCTGCTTCATCGCGAAGGTGAAGGACTTGTCCTGGTAGTAGGTAATGACGACCGGGATCGGCATACCCTTTTCCATTTCCTGCGTAGCGGCATTGAACGCCTTGCAGAATTCCATGATGTTAATGCCACGCTGACCAAGCGCCGGGCCGATTGGCGGGGACGGGTTTGCCGATCCTGCCTTGACCTGAAGCTTGAGCTGGCCTGCAACTTTCTTAGCCATATCTCTCTGCCTTTCATTGATGACCGGTTGCCCGGCCAGTGATGCCGGATGTCTCCGGCGGCTGCGGTTGCGTGGTGCGGATCACAGGGTCCGGCTAAGACCCCTCACCTTCCACGCGGTTCGCGGTTCACACCGCGCCCGCTCAGACCTTTTCGACCTGAGCGTATTCCAGCTCGACCGGCGTAGCGCGGCCGAAGATCGACACTTCAACCTTCAGGCGCGAACGCTCTTCGTCCACATCCTGAACCGTGCCGTTGAACGAAGCGAACGGACCATCCGAGACACGGACCTGCTCGCCGATCTCGAAGGTAACGGATGCCTTCGGCCGCTCGACACCTTCCTGAACCTGACCGAGAATACGCTCAGCTTCATAGTCCGGAATCGGAACGGGCTTATTGTCGGAGCCGAGGAAACCAGTGACCTTCGGCGTATTCTTGATCAGGTGGTAGGCTTCATCCGTAAGATTGGCACGAACAAGAACGTAACCCGGGAAGAACTTGCGCTCGGAATCAACCTTACGGCCGCGACGCACTTCAACCACCTTCTCGGTCGGAACGAGAATTTTTTCGAACAAATGCTCGAGGCCCTTCTGCCGAGCCTTATTCTCGATGTCTTCCGCGACCTTCTTTTCAAAATTCGAATACGCGTGGACGATGTACCAACGTGCCGCCATGTTACTGCTCCACCCGATCAATTGCCGACGTTAAGCACGAAGCTCAACAGCCAGCCAATGAGCTGGTCAGCGGCAAAAAAGAACAGCGCGGCAAAGATCACCATTACAAGCACCATGACCGTCGAGATCATCGTCTCGCGGCGCGACGGCCAGGTAACTTTCGACGTCTCGGAGCGAACCTGCTGCAGAAACGCAAACGGATTGGATTTGGATGCCATCGACTGCCCACGCAATTACGGCGCGTAAAGCTGAACATATCAGCCCCACGCACCGCGTGTCTGTTGAACCCTACATAAACATCGATTCCCAATTGCACAAGAGGGAAACCGAAGTTTAACGAACTTAGCCATACGTCGCCTTTCTGTCCCGAACCGCCGCGAGATATCCGCGCCACTCGTTCAAGAAAGATGGCAGGGGCAGAGGGGCTCGAACCCCCGACCTGCGGTTTTGGAGTCTCCTCCTAAGCCCACTGCCCCGTTGGCGGCGCTTGTAGCACACGGTTCGCCGAAGTTTCAAGCTGTTTCATTCCGCCTCCTAAGTAATTGGTATAATTTACTTTTTTCTATTTTCGTACTTTCCTTGTGGCGTACCGGCATTCCGCCGCCGGGGGAATCGCAGCCCAGAATCGTCGCCCAGAAAAAACAACGTCCGTCGCCCAGCCGAGGACCCACAAGGACACCCACTATGAACAACACCGCCGCAAGCAAGAAGACCCACCTCACGGACAAGGTCGTCACGGACCTGCCCTTCGCCGCTCCCGGCGCGCGCTACGAGGTCTACGACGCATCCGTCCCAAACTTCGGGGTCAGGGTGGGGCCCCGGTCGAAGACGTTCATTCTACGCCGGCGCGCCGGCGGCTCGCGCAACTCCAGGCGCCAGACAATCGGCGCCTTTCCCGACATGGACACGATAGCCGCGCGCACGCAGGCGGGCGACTGGGACGAGCAGGCCAGGCGCGGTCTCGATCCGGCCGCGGCGCGGGCGGCGGAAGCCGCGGCCAAGGCCGCCAAAGCCGCCGCGGAACTCAGGAAGGAACGCAGCGCCTTCCGCCAGGTGATGGGGGACTACATCGCCTCCCTCCCGTCGCGGGACAGGAACCTCAACGCCGTGCAGGACATGGCGTTCCTGACGCGCAACTTCCTCAATCCCGACACCAACCCATGGATCGACTCTCCGATCCACCTCGTCACGGACGCCGGCGTGGCGTCGCTTATCAAGCAGATCAAGCAGCGAGCGCCGGTACAGGCCTATCACGCCCTGACGCATATCAAGACCTTCTTCGGCTGGGCCATGGACCCGGACAACAGGTGCCAGATCGGGCTCGAGCGGAATCCGGTCGCCGACCTGACGCATAGACGCCTGAAACTGACGGTCAACGACCGAACGCGCGTCCTCGAATACGAGGAGGTGGCCGCCTTCTTGGCGGCTGGCACCGAGACCCCCTACCCCTACGGACCCTGCCTGAGGACGCTGATCGAGACGGGCCAGAGGAGCGGCGCGGTCAAGAAGATGCGGTGGTCCCAGATCAACTTCGCCAGGAAGATGTGGGTGATGACCTCGAAGGGAGCCGAGCACCACGTGCCGCTGTCGAACAGGATGATCGAGCTGTTGAGATCGCTCCGGGAGACGCTTCCAGCCGGGCACGGCGACTTCGTGTTCAGCTTCACCGGCGGTCAGACGCCCATCGACAAGCTCAGCGACCTGAGGCTCGAGAAGTCCGCAAAAGCGGGTGGCGAAAACGGTGGCGGGACGCAGGGCAGGTTCGAGCGTCGCATGCTCGAGGCCCTGGATGCCCTGTGGCCGGGAAAGAACCTCGACGACTGGGTCTGGCACGACGTCCGACGCACGGTCAGAACCCACCTGGAACCGATCACGGGACGAGAGGAGGTCGCGGAAGCCGCGATCGGCCACAGCCCCACCGGGATCGTCCGGGTCTACAATCTCTACAAGTACCGCGCCGAGATCCGGCGAGCCTTCAATAAATGGTCGGAGCTGCTGCACAAGATCGAACTTGGCACCTGCACGCTCGAAGAATGGGAGCACGACGACGGAGAGGACCACGGACGATGATCACCCGCGAGGAACTCTACCAGCTTGTATGGAGCGTCGCAGGGAAGGTTGCTGCGGCGAAGCTGGACGTCTCCGACAGCTATCTGAACCGGGTCTGCAAGGCTCTGGACGTGCCCCGTCCGCCGCCAGGATGGTGGGCGAAGCGGCAGGCTGGCCGCGCCCCCGCGCCGCCGCCCTTGCCGGCGGCGCGCCCCGGCCGGCTGGCAGGCTGGTCGAGGGGCGATGCCGGAGGGGCTCCGATCAGGCCCCATTACCGGCGGAAGGATCTGATATACGGGCCGGTCCTTGCCGACATCCACCTGCTGGTCGCCCATGCGAGAGAGGTCTACTCCGCCGCGGAACGAAGTTTCGACGGAGCCCTACTGCTGGCCAACCCGCGCTATCACACCATCGATCTCACGGTGTCCGAGACGAGCCTCGAATGCTGCCTGCAGTTTGCAAACGCGCTATTCGTCGAGCTGGAAGGACGGGGCCATCGGATCACCTTGGCCGCAGGATGCGGCTTCATCCGCCCGCCGATCAGCAATTGGGGACGACAGCCGTCGCATCTTCGTGTCCTGCAGCCAGACCGTATACCGAGAAGCCCGACGGTGGTGCACATCCGCGGGGTCCCGGTCGGGCTGGCGATCCTGGAGATCGTCGAGGAGGCCGAGATGCGCTACGTCGGCGGGGGGGCCTACGTTCCCGCGTCGACGCCCCAGCCCAAACTCGGGATCCACTGGACGGAGTGGCGGCGGACGCCGACGGGCAGGCTGAGGCTTGCCGCCTATTCCCCCTACCATCCCCTGCCGTGGCTTCGGGACTGGACGGAATGGCGCCGCAACAGCTTCTCCAGGAAGGCGAAGGCCATGGCGACAGAGCTCGAAGCGGCGGCGTCGGAGCTCGGAAAGGCCAGAGAGGCGCACGACCGGACGTCCGGCGCCGCCCTGGTCCCCGCAGGGGCACGCGATTCGCCACGGTGACCACAGGGGCGGGACGTCAGCGATCCCCCCTTCTCCACGCATACAGCAGCCGCGTCCGACACCTTCATCCGCCGCACGACCACGAGACACAGTCGAGCGTCAAGCCTGAAAGGAAACTGTCATGCAAAAGATCACATTCGCTGACGAGATCATCGGCGGGCTGCCGTTCCCGATCGCGGGCCCGAACCACGAATTCGCCGACGCGACGACCGACAACATCAGGGTCGTCGTAGCGGGTGACAGGAAGGCGTTCTTCTACGTTCCAGACTTCACGCCTGACAAGGGTGTGCGCTGGCGGCTCGGCTGGTTTCCAGAGCTGGGCGCCGAGGCTGCGCGCGGAATCGCCGCCGCAGCCCGAACCGGGCGACGGCGCGATATCAGCATGGAGAGCCCGCGGCCGCCCCGGCGTTCGTCGACGTCTGCGAGACCTATCTGGCCTACCTTCCGTCCAGGCCCCGCAACCGCAGCGTCGACGACGACATCAAGTTCTTTCGGCGACATGTCATGGACCCCGACATCAATCCCAGGGCGCACAAGCCGATGGACCAGGTGACCGACAGCGACGTCGCGGGTCTGGTCGAGGCGATACGCCGCCGCGAAGCGCCCACGCTGGCGAGAAACTGCCTCCTAAAGCTGCGCGCGATGTTCGCCTGGGCCATGCTGTCCGATCGACGACGCAGCTTCGGACTCGAGGCGAACCCCGTAACCTGCTCCTGAGCGTTGACTCCGACGTCGCCCTCGTCGTCATCAGGCGCCTGCGGAAAAGCTTTTGGGGGTTGTTCCATCATGCCCAAGCGGTGCGCGAGGCTCTCGATCAGCTCGCCGAAATGCTCGCCGCGATCCGCGACGGCGAACAAGCGGAACGTTCTCCATCCATCTGGATGAACCCCGACGTCACCATTTTCACGTTCATCGCGGACGGCAGTTTCCGATCTCGGCTTTTGGGCGAGTAGCCAAGCTCGCTCGCGCATATGACGGCGAGCCGTCCGATTTCCGGGGATAAGCAACCGGCCTACGTGCTTGTGTCCCGTGGAGCCACTATCGTGAAAGTTGAAGCGACTCGCTTACGGGTTAGAAAATGGACGATTTTTTCCTACTGCAGAATATATTCGCTCCCCACGAGGCTCGCCGCCGCGACGCTTTGATCAGAAACGGCAAAAAGCTTGTCCACTACACATCTGCCGCCGCTGCAATCTCCATCATCCGCTACGGCCGGGTCTGGATGCGCAACCTTCGCTGCATGAACGACTTCATGGAAGTGGATCACGGCATCCAACTGATGCAGCGATCCATCACGCCGCCGGTCGACACGCAGGCGGAACATGGACTTCGGGCGTTGATGTCAGCGTTGAACGCCACCTTCCCCGGTTTGGCGGACGACGGCGTGAAGCTGTTCGACAACTGGAACTTCGGCCTTCGAAACAAGACCTACGTCACGTGCTTATCCGAGCGCGAGTCCAACGAAGAAACCTTTGGTCGGTTGTCGATGTGGCGTTCTTATACGGCCAATCAGGTCGGGGTCGCCCTGGTGATCAACCCAATGCCTCTCTACAGCCTTAGTCAGACCTTTGGCGCGTTCAGCAGCCCCGTGCACTATTTCGGTGACAGCGAGGTTGGGGCGACCTTCGAGGAGATTGCGAAAAGCGTCCTCGACAATAAGGACTTGCTGGCGACCAAGGATCGCCAAGACGTGCTCGGCCATTTTTTCAACCTTCTGCGAGCGACGGCGATGTGCACCAAGCACCCCGGCTTTGTCGAAGAGAGGGAATGGCGGATAATGCACACCGAGAAACTTGACGACCGCGGTATCCTTGAACTCGATGTTGAGACTATCGCGGGCATTCCTCAACAGGTCTACAAGATTCCACTTCAGGACACCGAAGCCGGCGGGCTGACGGGAATTACGATTCCAGACCTGCTAGAAGCCGTCATAATCGGCCCCACTCAGTTTCCCATTGTCGTGTGGGACGCACTCGCGCTCGAGCTTGAAAGAGCGGGGGTCAAGGACGCCGTCAACAAGGTGTCCTATTCGGGTATCCCCTTGCGCACCTAGCCTTTCTCAACACCGGCTGCCAGACGATCGACGTTACCCATGGCCGACAGGCTGACATACCGCGACTTCAAGGATGAATTCCTACTTGGTTTCGCTCTCGCAACAAGGGCGGAAGCTCGAAACAGGCAAAGCTGCGTCTCTCGTCGACGGCATGTTTCAAAAGAGTTGGATTCTCGCCGCGACCAAGGACCTTTCCGACGCCGGATACCTCAAAGGCCAGACCTCTCAGCGGTGCCGGCAGCTATGGGTTGACGGGCCGAGGTCTCGAACGTGCGGAAGAACTCGCGAACAACGTCGCTGCCGACTTATACGACCTCATCGAGGACGCCGATCAGCGTCCAACTGCCGTTTCCAACGTCGAAACGTTGCGCCCGGACGGCGAGGTTGTCGCGATTGAACGATTGTCGCAAGCCTTCAAGGAACTGGATGAGGAGATGTCCTCTGTCATTCGTGACCTTAAGGGCAACATCATCTGATCGCGAACGGCGGTCCCGAAGCAAGCGAGCGGATGGCAGAGCTCGAGGCCAGGCGGGCGCTGCTCAATGCCGAACAGGCGGACGCAGCGCTTGTTAAGCGGATACTTCTTCCGGCCCTGAAGTGGCTGTCCAAGAAGGTGGCCGAGGAAGCCGCGTTCGGCATTCAGAAAATCATCGCTCTCGTTCTCGCCCTCTTCGGCGCGGACTAAAGGCCAGAATATCGTTTTGCCACTTCGTCTTTCAGAATCTCCAACGAGAGATTGAGCGAATCCAGCCCAGTCTTGACGTAGTCGAAGTTGCAATCAGCCAGGTTGATCCTGCCGTATTCGTCTTCAGCGTATCGGTCGAGCTTTCGGGATGCTGCGGCATAGTCGATATCCGGGATCGGCGAAAGCGTTTCGATGATCCGAGACTTGACGGACGTTGGAAGCGGCACGTCGCAAACCCTGGCGTTGGCCGCCAGCATGCCGTATTTCATGACAACGGTTGTGAAGAACAGATCGATGCGATCCTCTGCCTGCGCAAAGCAAGGCTGGCTCACCGTCGCGAACAAAACCAGCGAAAAAAATCTATTCCTCATCAATACCCCTCCGGACTTATGCATCGGAAAACTGTTCCTGCAAGCTTCTGCCGCTGTTCACTAAGTGATTGAAAATAAAATTTTCATGAATGACTGGGGCCTGAGAACAGAGACCAAGTTGCGCAGCGGAGGCTGCTTCGCGTCCAGGATTTTGGAGCGAAGCTACGGAAATGCTAACTATGAAACCAGCGAACGCCATCAGAGAGTAGACCATTGTAGCCGCGAAAAGGATATCTCTACACGGAACCGGGCACGCAGCCGTGGCGCAGACGCTGTCGCGGCGGATCGATCCGCCGATGCTGGGTGCGCGGTCCACCGCCCCTGGGGATCTCGGGAGCGACTGGAGGCCGCCACGCGGATCGCGGTCCGGATGGTTTCCCTCCTAGGAAAGGGTCGCATTCAGGAGTCCTGATCATCGAACTGCAGACGTCTCGAGGCTTCCTCCGCACTCGAATTACAATCGAGGAAATACGCGCGAGCTCTCTCACTCGAATCGGCGGACCGGCGATCCTCTATCCGCGATCCGCAGGGTCGACGGCGCGACCTCTGGCGAGAGCGACTCCCGGCCCGCGATCCGGCGTTGCCTCTATGAACACCACGCCGTGTCCCTCCAGCGCCGTCCGCACGCGTGACAGCGACTCCGTCAGAACGTTCCCCTCGCACTTTTCGAGGCGGACGACGATCTGACGGCTGACGCCGGCCAACGTCGCCAATTCCTCCTGGCTGAGGCCCAGAAGCGCACGGCCGGCCCGCAGCGCGATCATGATGTCCGTCGTCGAATCCATAGACGGAACAGGCTTGAAGTTGGGGCAATTGTCAACAATTACGCACGGTTCGCGGCAAGGATTCGGCAGGTTTGCTCCGACCGTCTACGGATGACATCGCGGCACTCCCGTCGGCGGGCGGAACCGACGACATCGAACTCCTGATCCTCCAGCCACGAAACTTATCTGGCATCGTATGATGATGCTCATAGGAAGCTGAGTTGGTCGCGGTTGCGCTCTGCTATGGCGTATAGGCCCAGATCCATGAGGCACGCCAAGGTAGCCGAGTCACCCCGTGCTATCACGCCAACCGTTCAGGAAACGTCCGTAGTTCAAACTGGGATGTAAGACTCGTTGAGAACCCTGCGGCTGTCTCCAAGCGATGGCTCGCCACCGTATTTCAAGAGTGCGCTCTGCTCCTTAGCGACTTCTTTGGCGAGATCGTCCATCTCGACCGATAGAGACCGCAGTCCTTCATATTTCTCGTCGGTATCGAAAATTCGTCGGGACCCGTCCGGCACCCAGAGAGACTTGGCCTTCTCCGAACTATGATAGAGTTCATCGAGGAACCGCTGTGTTTCGGCTAGAACCGCAAGCTCATAGTACGCTCCCGCCCTTAGACCAGCGAGATCGCAGTGATACATCGTGCTGGCGATATCGAAACTGGGAAAGACGATCTTCTTGCCGTCTTCAATTGCATCGTTCTTGACATTCTTGCAAAGCCGGATGGCTTTCTTTAGTCCCGCTGCCGCAGCAATATCCTGCTGATTGATCCTGTGGATGTGAAGGAATGGGTAATTCGACAGCGTTGTTGGGACCTTCTTGTCGAGTATGTAAACCCCTCGGTCTCGCTCAAGCCCCGACGCCTGATAGTCCACCGTATCGTACCAGTGGGAAGGAACCACATCGACAGGTCGGGGGAGAGAACCGCCGGAGACCGCAATAGCCTTGCCACCCGTGGTATCGATCGTGGCTGCAGGATATTTCACCTTCAGAATTTTCTCAGCTTCCGTTCGAAGAGTGGAGAGCACGCTTAACGACGATTTGTTGGTCGGGGTGTAGGCGCCAGACTGCGCCTTTTGTCCATTGTTTTGATAGATGAGGAAACTCGTTTCCAGGGTCAGCAGATCGACGTCGCTGACCCCGCGGATGTGGACATTCAACGGCACAGAGCCTTGAAGGCGAAATTCGACAGGAATGTCGAGCGCTTGGAGCCCTTCCAGCAGTTGCTTTCCGACACGCTCGGCAGTTTCCACGCTTATTCGCGTGTAGTCTTTATCAACCTCCTGCATCGCGCCGAGGCAATACCGCGTGTAGGGCTGGTCCTTTGCGCGCTTCTGCCATCCCTCCTCGAGATAGCTCTTCTTCAAGACTTCGGCTGCTGCATCTTGAGCTACACGTCCGAGCCGATCGATGCCGGATCGCCTGGTATGGAGTTGGGTCAAGCGTTTGCTGATATCCCTAGGCATTCTTGATCCTCTCCAGTTTCATCGTTCCGAATGTGTACCTTCCGTGCCCGTTGAAATACTCCCCCTCCCCGCCGGTCAGATGCTTGTTGAAAAGGATCTCAGCGAATCCTTTGTGGGTGTGCAGTTCGGTCTGATCGATCTTTGGATCGTTTCGGTAGCTATAGAAAAGGCGCCAGCCATCCGCCTCATCCTTGATCAACGCGGCGCTCTTGCTGTTGGACGCCGAGGTGTCTGTCTTCAGGCGAATACGGATTTTGTCCCACGATTGAACGATCGTGATCGTGCCACTCCAATCGTAGGTAGGATTTAAGTTCGTCTCGATCGTGTGACCTTTACAGATCCAGTCTCCCCGGAGATCAGGAATCTGCAGCAGGCTTTGCCCTATTCGCCAACTCCATGCATGCCGACTAAGGATCCATGCAAGGACACTGAAGACGACGCCGGCCCCGACGAGTGATAATACACTCGGGGGAAGATTTACTGGTAGTCCGATGCTCTGCGCGACATTCACAGACCACAAAAGAACGAATACGATGCCTGCTGATACCGTGGCGGATATCACCCCCAAGCATCTCCCAACATTCAAACGACTGATGCCACCCAGATGAGTGTATTCATGCTCAAGCATCTTCGGCTCCAACTTACTCAAAAAGAGTATATGTGAGTTGATAGCGGGACACATTGCATCCGCACAAGTTGTAGTACTCGAAAAACCAACACGGCGTTCTGCTATTCCACAACCAAGTTGGGCCTGTTTAACTGGCACGGCTGGTAGTCGCCGAGGCTTTCGGATCTGTCATCGACACCGCGCATGCTGCCGGCGGACGCGCCTTCTCGAAGTTATCATCGCAGACTTAATAAGGCACAACTCTTGTTACTTGGATGCGATCCGCATATATATGTGAAGGAAACGGAGGGTTGCTCGATGTTGAAGAACACGACCATGAATCTGCCAGATGAATTGGTTGCTAGGGTTAGAGCGTACGCCGCGCAAAATCGGACAACCATGACCGCAATCGTACGTGAGCATTTCGAAGCGATCACTGAACCGGAGAGGGAAATTTCCGACGAAGACCCGCTTCTGGCTTACTCAAAAGGGCTGCTCTCAAGGCGAGAGGCTGTTCGCCGCCTTGGTCTGAGGGACTACGCCGACCTGCTCGTCGCGCTGGGAGACGCCGACCTTCCCATGCCGCTCCCTCCGGCACACGAAATAGAAAACCAGGCTGCCACCTTCGTAAGGCTTTGGAGGATGGGATGAAGAGGTGCACGATCATCCTGCCTGACGCGGGTCCGATCAATAGCCTGTGGGTGGCCGATCGGCTTGATCTTCTGCTCGAACTGGATATGCGGATTGTCATTGTCGATGCGGTTTACGACGAACTCACCAGCGATCTTTCCTACCTCAAAGATGCCGAAGTCAAAGATTTCATCGATGGCAACTCTCCACCGTTCGTGATCGAGCAGACAGACATAGGTGAGGCCGAACGGCAAAAGCGGCGCCTTGGACAAAAACTCAAGAAGAACGCCGGAGAACTCGCAATGGTCGACTTCGTCTCCGACGAAGGAGGCCTTGAACGCTATCTCAAGGCCAATGAACCTGTCGCGATCCTGTTCGAGGACGCTGGCCTGAGAGTGTTCAACAGGCCACCAAATCTCCACCTGATCTCAACCGTGGGCCTGCTCCGTGGATTGGAGGATGTGGGCGTCATCGCATCGGCGGACGAGGTGATCGATGAAATGCTTCATCCCACCAAGCCTGGCAGAAGGCCCGAGGACGCCAGAAGGTTCACCGATCTTCCTGAAGGAGTCGATGAACCCGCAGCGATTGGCAGCTCTTGGAAGCCCTGAAAGAGAGCGGTGCATAGTTGGCAAAATATTTCACGTCGCTCATGTCGCTGTTTCTCTGCGGAGCGTGGTTGATCACCTGCGGTGGGAAGCTTTACGTACCCTTTTTCCGGCCACCATTGATAGGCGACGCGCGACCGTTCTGAAGGATTCGGCCCCCATTTCTAATTGTTGACAATTGTACGAAGTACAACAACATTGCCGCCATGGATTCCTTGCCTGAAATCATGCACGCACTGCGCGCCGGCTGTGCCCTAGCGGCCTCAGTCAGGAAGAGCTCTCCGAAATTGCCGGCGTCAGCCGACAAATCGTCGTACGGATCGAATAGGGCGACGGAAACGTTCTAGTAGACGCTATAAGCAAGGTGCGAAGCGCTCTGGAACAACGAGGCATCGCTTTCCTGAATGCGACGCAGGACTACGGCCCTGGCGTTGCGATGAGGAGGTTTTCGGAAGCAGATCATTTGACTTCCACACATGAAGACTGATTACTTGCTGCCTCTCCCCAGGGTGCCTTCAAGCATATAGGGTGAGGTGCTCATCCGGACTGGAAGGCACTTGGGTCTCTACGGTTTCAGGGGCGTTGGCTTGAGCGAGCTCAGCCAGAAATTGGTCCATCAGAGCAGTGTCGCCAAAACGGCGATAGTCTCGTTCTGCCTGAAGAGAAAATGATGGATTTGCTCGTCTCAGGCTGCTCATAGTCATTTGCGCCTTATCAAGCTCCTGTCGCCCTGCTTCTAGCGCAGCCTGGATTAATAAGCAGTTTGGATCTTCTGGCGCCAGGATAAGGCATTCGCGAATGACGTTTCCCGCTTCGTCGCGACGACCCGCGGCGTAAAGCGCCTGTCCATACACGTATGCATAGTATGCAGGGGCCATGGGGTGCAGACGACGCGCGCGTTCGGCGTTCGTCAACGCGCCTTCGTAGTCACCAAACCGAACTTGGGCCTTTGCTAGAGCCATCATGCTGTCTGGATCATTCGGATTAAGCTCGACAGCCTTTTGTGCGGCCTTCAACCCACCAGCATAGTCGCCAGCGGCGGCGAGACCAAAACTGACAACTTGGTATCCCGCAGCAAGGTTAGGGTCGAGTCGTATGGACTCACGCGCCTGACTCAAGCCGATCTCAAGATCTCTTGCGTCTGTTTGGCCGGTGACCTTCTGCGTTAAATCAAAGATATAGGTCATGCCAAGATTAGCATGCGCGACTGCATAGGCAGGATCGAGCTCCAATGCCCGCCGATAAAGGCCACGCGCTGCCAGGAGACCATCTTTATCCATCCTGTCATGCTTGAAGCGGCCGCGAGCTTGGAGGACCAGGTCATAGGCCTGTAGATTTGCTGTAGGGCGCTTCGCCACCTCGGAGACTTCGGTTTTACGAACGTAAGACACCAGATGGGCCACGATCTCTGAAGTGAGCTCGCTTTCGACTGAGAAGACATCCTCGACATGCCGGTCGTAACTGCGGGACCAGAGGTGCGCACCGCTGTTCACGTCGATAAGCTGCGCTGCCACGCGAAGTTGGTCACCCAAGCGTCGCGCACTCCCCTCTACCACATACGAAACGCCGAGTGCCTGGCCAAGCTTACGAACGTCCGTGGCCCGATCACGCATCGCGTAGGTGGAATTGCGCGCTATCACTTGAAGATCTGAGTTTCGCGCAAGCTCCGTGGTGATGTCTTCCGTGAGACCATCGGCAAAATAGGCTTGCGCGGCCTCGCCACTCATATTGTCGAACGGCATCACGGCCACTGACGGCCGCGGGTCACTTCGTCCAGGATCCACGACCATGGCTACCGTGGCAGGAATGCGTCCGAGCATTGCGGAAAGTGGTGCCGGCTGGATCGCTAATCCGATCAGCACAAGTCCAGTTGCGCCAAAAGCGTATGCGAGGTGAGGACTTACGTGCGGTGCCAGCTCCGCTAGGCGACTCCATCCAAAGCGGCGCGTCCTCCCCCGCTTGATCGCAAATACGTCTAGCGCCACCGGCATATTTTTTGCGCTTCGGCGTCCAACGCGGACAAATTCACCGCCGCGGCCGCGGCCGGCGCCAAGAACCACGGCGCCACTCACGAATATGCTACCCGGTTTCGCCATGGCTTCGAGACGTGACGCGACATTGACGCCATCGCCGTATATGTCGCCATTGTCTTCGATTACATCGCCAAGATTGACGCCAATGCGAAATTCAAAGGGGCGTTCGTCAAAGCCGTTCTGAATGGCGACAGAGGCATCAAGCGCCTCGTTGACGCTGGCGAATGCAGCCAGGAATCCGTCGCCGCCGTTCTTGAAGATCCGGCCGCCGTGATCCCCAACTATCGGTTCGATCAAATCGTTGAATACGGAGCGCAGCTCCGAATATGTCATCGTTTCGTTTTCAGCCATAAGCCGACTGTAGCCGACGATATCACCGGCAACGATTGTCGCGAGCTTCCGTTCCATCGCAGAACTTCCTGTCTTCTGTATCTGGGACATCGATCGTTCGCGGTCCGTCAGTGAGCCGACCTAAAGGAACGTAGCATAGCGCGCTGGGGGCGATTAGCGGTGCCAGTCCGCATGAAGTCATAAACAGACCTTCTGAATGGTCCCGAACCGCATCATCGGGCAATTCGAAGTGCGTTGATCTGCCGGCGCGTTTCATCCAGGAGCTCATCGGTGCTCATTTGCTGTGTCATTCGGCCTCTGATGACATAAATGTGGCCATCGAACGAACCGCCCTTTCGCCTCACCAACTCCGCAAAGTCGTCTATGTATTTCTGGTCGAACTTGCTGTTCATCGAATTGAACAGGACAACCCGTTTTCCTGAAAAATCGTTCCTGCTGATGAATTCCCAAATAGGAGGAGCGGGGCTGTAAAGCCAGATCGGAGAACCGACGTAAATGGTCTGGTAGGGTGAGAGATCCATCGACGCGGGCGAAATAGTAGCCTCGTTTCGTCTGGCGTCGCGCAAGGCGTTCACCCACCCTACAAATCCGATTCTGTAGGCATCTGAGACAAGTTCAACAACGTCTGCTCTCGCCGCTTTTGCTATCTCCTGGGCCATGATCTCAGTATTCCCCGATCGAGAAAAGTAGACGACCAAGACGTCGCCGCCGGCCGAAGGGTAGGCATAATTCTCGGCGACGAATTTCTTGTTTTGCCATCGCTGCAGGGCGTCGATCACGACGACAGACACGATCTGACCGACAGCCAGGAGGCCGACGATTGCGACAACGCCGTAGAGGACGGTTCTTCGCCTTATTTCCACGCTCACCACTTCCGATCCACAAAGGCGTACTTTGAGACTGCGGCATAGCCTGCCCGATCCAATTTCCGGTAAACAAATAGTGCGTGGCGGACTGTTTGATTAGCCATTATAATCTGCATACGTTTAGAAATGGGATGCATGAATGAGAAAAGGTGACTTCAGTGAGTTGGCCGTCTTTATCGCGGTTGCTGAAGAAGGCAGTTTCACGCGGGCTGCGGCAAAGCTTGGACTTTCACAGTCCGCCCTCAGTTATGCGGTCCGAATGCTGGAGGAGCGTTTAAAGGTGAGATTGATCTCACGGACCACGCGAAGCTTGTCCCTCACCGACGCCGGTGAAAGGCTGCTGCATAGCATTCGCCCAGCTTTCGATCATATCGACAATGAAATCGCCGCACTGACTGCACTCAACGACAAGCCTGTCGGGTCAGTTCGCATCACGACGTTCCGGCACGCCGCTAAGACTGTGCTTTGGCCGGTCCTGGCCACTCTTCTGCCCGAGTATCCGGACATTTCGGTCGAGATAAATCTCGATGAGGGGCTGACCGACATCGTTGCGAGCCGTTTCGACGCGGGCATCCGTTTGGGCGAGAGCGTCCAGAAGGACATGATAGCCGTTAAAGTGGGTCCTGATCTGCGAATGGCAGTGGTTGGTTCACCTAGCTACTTCGCGAACCGCTCTAGGCCGCAGACGCCACGGGACCTAGGCAACCACCTCTGCGCAAGCTATCGACAGACCTCAAGCGGTGGTCTCTTCGCCTGGGAATTCGAACGTGATGGCGAAGAGCTGGAGGTCCGGGTCAACGGGCCGATCATTCTCAATGATGGGGAAATGCTGGAAGCGGCGGCGCTTGACGGCCTGGGTCTCGCATGCATGTTCGAGAGCCAGGTCGCCGGCCATATTGCCGAAGGGCGTCTCATCCGCGTGCTCGAAGATTGGTGTCCGCCGTTCGCCGGGTATCACCTCTACTATCCGAGCAGACGACAACATACGGCAGCCTTCGCCCTGCTTGTGGAGGCGTTACGCTACAAGGGGAAGTGATGTCAGCGGCATGATCGTTCGCGGCGCCCTTACCGACTGTCCTCCGGCAAAATCGATTCCCATGGCGAGCCAGATGCGAACAGTTCACTGATCCACGTCGCAAATGCCTCTGTGCGAGCAACAGAATAATGAACCGAAGGGCGGACAAGATAGACGCCCCCACCCGCTTCAAAATCCCAGCTTTGTAGGATTCGTACCAGCGAGCCCACGGCGAAATCGCGCGCCATAAGCCATTCCCCAGCGCAGACGATGCCGATTCCTTCGCGGGCCCCTTCGAGCAAAGCCGTTATATCATTCGATCGAAACGACCCACATGGCACAAAGGATTCGCGTCGATGCCCGTTGGACAGCCATAGCTCCGGCGAAGAAACCGGCCCCGTGTATTCAAGGACGTTGTGTCGGGCCAAGTCGACGGGCGATCCTGGATAACCATGATTCGCGCAATAACCGGGTGATGCGCCAAGAACAATGCGATGGTTTCCCAACTTCCTTGCGATCAACCGGCTATCTGCTAGCGCACCAACGCGAATGGCAGCATCAAAACCCTCCCCAACGAGATCGACGCAACGCTCCGTGTAGTCGACCTCCACTTCCAGATTTGGATAGCGCCGCATGAAGTCGGGCAAAGAGGATGCAAGCCACAGTCGACCCATAGCCGCGGGCAAGGACAAGCGCAGCTTGCCCCGTAGCTCCGTTGCCCCGCTCAAAGCCTCCTGCTCCGCCTCCGCAATAGCGTCGGCAGCAACGCGCAGACGATCAGCAAGACATTTGCCGGCCTCTGTCAGCCGAACTTTGCGTGTCGTCCGTTCCAGCAAACGGACTCCCAAACGATGCTCAAGTGCGGCGATCCTTTTGGATACGATCGTCTGGTGACGCTGCAGAACTCGACTGGCTGCAATGAAGGAGCCCTGCTCCGCAACGGCCAACAATGCCGCCAGCTCGTCAATCTGCGAGCCCTGGAAAATGGAAGTCGACAAAGCTTCTCCTTCATAAAACAAACCTGATCGCGCGGCGATTAAAGCGCTACGTGCATCTATGTCCTGCAGACAACCGCGATTGATCACGTCCAGAAATGCAATCACTTCTTGGTACGATCGCAGAAGCTACCGGAGGCGCGTCATTACCGTTCCCGGCTGACGACGTCCGCAGGAGAATTTTTCATGGACAATCCAACCAAGCAGACACAATGCGACACCACCGATACGAATCTGTCTTTCGAACAAGTGGTGCGTGCGCGGCGCTCGTTTCGAGCCTTTTTGCCGACAGTCGTTCCAGACGAGATCGTCAGCCAGATACTGGTCGATGCGCAACATGCACCATCAAATTGCAACACCCAGCCGTGGAACGTGCACGTTGTCAGCGGCAAGAAGAGAGACGAACTCTCACGCGCGCTTCACGCCGCCAGCGGAGCTGGCAAACTTTCCCCGGATTTCTCATGGGACGAAACAGCGTTCTTGGGACGCTACGACGAACGTCGGCGGGAACAGGGGAAAATATACTACGAGAACCTAGGCGTCGTGAGAGACGATAACGTGGCCCGACGGCAAGCCGCGGCCGTAAACTTTTCCTTTTTCAACGCTCCGCACGTCGCGTTGCTCTTTATGCCCGTAGTTGGCGACAACGTGCGTGTCGCCGGCGACCTAGGCATGTATGGTCAGACGTTCCTTCTGTCATTGGCGGCCCGTGGTCTCGGGGGTGTCCCCCAGACAGTACTTGGTCTATTCGCGGACACAGTCCGTGACGTCCTCAACATCTCAAGCGACATGAAGCTGCTCTACGGCATTTCGTTTGGCTATCCAGACGAGGGCGCGCTGGCCAACAGCACCCGAATGGGCCGTGATCCAGTATCGGCCAGCGTGACCTTTTACCAATGATGCTCACTCAGGATATGAACCCTGCGTCATGGCATCTGGCGCAGGGGCAACCTAGCGGTTGGTCGGCGCTGACTAATTGGCGTCGTCGAAGGCCAGCGAAGCCGACAAACCGCGATGAACGTCGATCTGCTCTTTGACGGTCTGCAGGTTGGCCTCAACCGCAGCCATGGCGTCGGCACCCGCGACGAAGCGTAGAGGCAGTTCCCCGGCGTCCGACAATGTCACGAGTGCCGCAGCGAGCTTCGCCGGGTCACCGCCCTGCTTGCCATGCATACCCTTCCAGCCTGCGATCGTTTGCGCCGTACGTTCGGCGTAGTCAGCGATCTCCAGTTCTGGCCAGATCATCGAAGCTTCCTCGACCAAAAGTTCAGTGCGGAAGAAACCAGGTTCGACAGACATCGTGCAGATGCCGTAAGGCGCAACGTCGTAGCGCAGCGACTCCATCCATCCCTCGAGAGCAAACTTCGACGCTGCATAGGCGACAACGAACTCCTGCCCGATGAGGCCGGCCGTGGAGGTGATCGTGATCACCTGGCCGCTACGCTGGCGGCGCATGACCGGGAGGATTGCACGGGTTACGTTCAGCGGGCCGAAGAAGTTCGTTTCCATCTGGGCCCGAAACTGATCCGCGCTGATGTTCTCAAAGTAGCCGGCGTAGAAGTTGCCCGCGTTGTTGACCAGAACGTCAATGCGACCGAACCGGTCGACTGCGGACTTTGCGGCCGCGACGGCCGCGTTCGGGTCGGTAATGTCAAGCGCCACCGTGAGCAGGTTCTCGTGCGCGCCAATCGCCTGTAGGACTTTTTCAGCACTGCGCCCGGTCGCGACAACGGAGTGCCCCGCAGCCAATGCTTTCTGGGCGATGTCGATTCCCATTCCGCGGCCTGCACCGGTGATGAGCCATACCTTTTTCTCGGTCATTTGATTTTCCTTTTCGACTTAAAACCCACCGCTCATGGAGCGGCAGATATCGGGTGCTGCATTCGACAGCGGAGTGCGCGCGGTAATCGTCAACAGGACAGGTGTTCGCGGGCGCCGCCACGGCGATCAACCGATCCAAGCAACTCCTGAAGGAATATACCGTGCGAGTATCACAGATTAGATGGAATAATCTGCATGAAGTTAGAAATGTCATTTATGAATGAGGCGCGCTGGAGGGACCACGTGCCGCCCTGTTAGGACGATGTCCTGGAGACTGGTCGCGCGATGCAGCTAGCGCAAGTGCGCCAATTTAGAAGCTCGGTTTCTAAGCTCATGCAAATAAAGACGTCTAATTTGATGAGGTGCACCCGGATAGCCTAACTCCGAATGCTTTGGTCAAAGTCCCGCCTGACCAGCAAACGAGAGGATGCTAAATGCTTACAGCCAGACGTCGAAATGCCAGATCGCTGAGCGCTGCCATACTTGGTTTGGTCGTTACGGTCGCCACCTCCAGCCTTTTTGGCGGGCAGGCAATGGCGCAGGCAGTTGGAAACCGGGCAACCTTCCCAAAAAACTTCAACGAGTTCGTTCTCTATGGGAACTACGACCGCGGCTCCTCGAAGGAAGAAGCCTTTGCAACTCCTGAAACCATAGCAATCGCCAAGTCGGGCAAACCACTGCCACCCGGTACACATCTCGTGCTCGGAATCTGGAAGGACTACAAGTTGACCGGCTATTTCGTGATGGAGAAAGGCGTCGACTGGGGGAAGGGCTTTCCGGAAGACGAGCGCACTGGCGATTGGCACTTCCAAGAGTTCGACGTCAACAAGAATGTCCGACGCAGCGCGTTCGCCGAGCGCTGCCAGTCTTGCCACGGCTCTCAGGCCGACAATGATTTCATGTACACTCTCGACAGAATGCAGGCCTACCTGCCTTGACACCTTTCTTTCTGTTTCGCCTGGCGCTCGATTTCATGGCGGTCAGCTTACTGGTGGCCGCCATGGCCTACGACTGGCTTGGCAACGCGGTGCACGAGATCTTCGGGACCGTCATGTTCGTGCTGCTCGTAAGCCACAACATCTTTAACCGGCGCTGGTTCAGTACCATCGCCAAGAGCCCGCGCGAGCCTCGTGCCATCCTCGTCAAGACGATCAATCTCTCGCTCTTAGTGGCGATACTGGCTCTGCTTGTTACCAGCGTGATGATCTCCCAGACGATTTTCAGCTTCCTACCTTTGCGCAGTACGTTCACTGCGCGCCAGATCCATGCCCTCGTGGCTTATCTTGTACTGTTCATCGGCGCGCTGCACCTGGGTCTGCAATGGTCCAGGATCATGAGGATCGTGAACGGATGGGTGGGCATCAAGAGCGAGAGTCGGAGCCGCACTTTCTTGCTGCGGGGCGCGGCGATTCTTCTCGCCGCTTATGGCGTTCGTGGCCTGTTCGTCATCGACGTCAGGTCAAAGCTGCTTATGGAGCCGAACCTTAATTTCTGGGATTTCGAGACCGCTGCAGGTCAATTTCTGCTGCATCATGTGGCGATCGTCGGGCTGTACGCGCTTGTCGCCCATTACAGCCTGAGGATGGTGGATCTCTGGAAGAGCCGCCGCGGAAGGCTTGCCCACAGCAGCAATTGAGTCCGGCCATATTTATCTGCCCCATTTCTAGCTTCATGCTAATTATGCACTCTAATCAAACAGACTGACCCACTTTATCTTCCTGTCGATCAAAACAGGGAGTTAAGAGTGAGTAAAGTTTGGTTCATAACGGGCGTCAGCAGCGGCATCGGCGCCGGCATCGCCCGAGCAGCGTTGCTGGCTGGCGACCGGGTTGTCGGGACATCGCGAAACCTCGCCAAGGCGCGTGATGCGCTTCACGACGTCGCCAGCGACAATCTGGCTCTCGTCCCGCTGGATGTCACCCAAGAAGCAGAGGTCAAATCCGCGGTCGGAGAAGCCGTGGCCCGGTTCGGCAGCATCGACGTCGCCGTTAACAATGCCGGCTACTGTCTGCTCGGCAACTTCGAAGAGACGACCCTGCCGGAAATCGAGGCTCAGTTCGCCACCAACTTCTATGGCGTCGTGCATGTGGTGCGTGCTGTGCTTCCAGTCATGCGGGAACAGCGCTCGGGGCACATCATCAACATCGGCGCCGCCGCCGGCGTGATTGGCCTCCAACACTGCGGCGCCTATTCGGCGACCAAATTCGCAATCGAAGGACTCGCGCTTTCGGTCGGGATCGAGGTCGAACGGTTTGGCATCAAATTCACCACCGTCGAACCCGGAGCATTCCGCACCGATCTGCTGGACGGGCAGAACGTCCGTTATGTCCCTCAGAGCGGCATCGAAGACTACGCTGGCGAACCGACATCACAGGCAACCTGGGCACCTTACCATGGGGTGCAGCCGGGCGATCCCGACAAGCTCGGTGAGGCAATAGCGACGATCGCAGCCATGAAGAATCCACCGAAGACGTTCGTCGCCGGGACGGACGCACTCGCCATGATCATGCCCGGTATCGAGGAGCGCCTCCGCGACATGCGCACCCATGAATCACTGTCGCGGTCGACCGACGGCTCGACCCAGTAACCCTCATCCCAACCAAAGGAGACCTTAGATCCATGAAGAAGATCGTTCTCGGCGCAGCCGCTGCCATCGCGCTTGCCTCATCTGCGACCGCGTACGCGCAGGAATCGCAAGCCCCCGGCTACATGATTGCCAACTACACGATTAATGATGAAGCTGGCTACAAGAAGTACATGGAAGAAGCAGGACCGCTGGCGCCGAAATTCGGCGGCAAGATCATCGTCTTCAATCTGAATTCGACCGCTGTCGAAGGTAAACCAAAGAAGGTCATCGCGATCGCGGAGTTCCCGAGCGTGGCAGAAGCCCAGCGTTTCTACAATTCGCCGGAATACACGGCAGCGCGGAAGTTCCGCGTCGCCTCGACCGAAGGCTCGGTCATCATCACCGAAGGCTTTGTTCCTCCCAAACAGTGACGGCAAACGATCCAGATGTCGCCCAAAGGGGGACATCTGTATCTCGAAAAGCAATGACATCTACGTCTCAACCCATCGAGGAACCTGATATGGGCAACCAAAGCGACACGACCGTCGGGCACGAAGGCGGCACTTCAAACAGCCGCCGACAGATTCTGAAGGCCGGCGCAGCGCTCGCCACCCTCCCAATTATGGCCGCGACATCTGCAACTGCTCAATCTGCCGACAATCAAGCGACGACAGGTGCAATCGTGACAGACGCAAAATCCGAAGAGTTCATCAACGGCATGGCCGATTTGATGGCACATTCAACCCGTACGCCTATTCTACGCTGGCCGAACGAGTACGGCATGGAATATGAGGAGATCTTTTTCCCGGCAATGGATGGGGTGACCATCGAAGGCTGGTTTATTCCGGCGAAGACGGACAAGTTGCTGATCTTCAATCATCCCATGCCTTGCAACCGCTACGGATATCCGGGGCATTTGGAGCCTTGGACAAACTTCGGCGGGTTCGAGGTAAACTTCCTGCCGGAATACAAGATCCTGCATGATGCGGGCTATAACATCATCACCTACGACATGCGCAACCATGGTCGTAGCGGCACAGGCAGCGGCGGCGTCAATGGCCACGGCGTCCTCGAATATCGTGACGTGATCGGATCGTTGCGGTACGCCAAATCGCGGCCCGACACTAAGGATATGAAGACGGCCCTCTACAGTCGTTGCCTGGGCGCCAATTCGACGATCGTGGGCATGCACAGACATCCGGAAGAGTTTACCTACATCAAGGCGATGATCGCCTTGCAGCCGGTGTCCCCCGCCGTGTTTGTTCAGACCGCCGTTGAAAACCAGAAAATCGCCAATGGCGTCGAACTTTTCGACGCGGCATTTCACAAGCGGACCGGCTATCACCTCGCTGACGTCTGGCTAATGGAATATGCCAAGTCAGTCACAGTTCCGACGCTCGTCTCGCAAGTGCGGAGGGACTTTCTAACGAAGCAATCCAACGTCCAGGAGATCTACGACACGATCTCCTCCAAGGACAAAAGACTGTTCTGGATCGAGGACACCGACAAGCGTTTCGAAGGATACAACTACTTCGGTCGGAACCCACAACTCGTGCTGGACTGGTTCGCTGGCCATATCGACGTCGCGTAGCGAGACCGAAGAGTTCCCTGGCCCAATGCCCGTCACTCACCCCTCTCTTTCCAGGAGGGGTGAGTTTAGGTTGGGTAAAGTCAAACGGCGATAGCCGTTTCCGAGCTCAGAGCGCTACCCAATCATTCCCGCCTTCGCTAGAACGCACGCAGGCTTCGATGAACTCAAGACCGCGTACTCCATCCGCTATCGTGGGATATAACACTGACGGGACACCTCCGTCCCCGACGTCAGACGAACCAGTCATGGCCTGGGCGGCAGCTCGGTAAACGTTCGCAAACGCTTCAAGGAATCCTTCCGGATGTCCTGCTGGGATACGGATGGAACTGGAGTTGCCGGAGGTTCCGCCTGCTCCTCCGCGGGTAAGAAGTTGCTTCGGCTGGCCATACCGCGTGAACCAAAGTCGGTTCGGATCTTCCTGTTCCCATTCCAGGCCTCCCTTTGAGCCATAGACGCGAAGCGTAAAGTGGTTCTCGTTGCCCACGGCCACCTGGCTGGCCCATAGCATTCCCTTCGCGCCACTTTCATAACGAAGCAACACAGACGCGTTGTCGTCGAGTGTCCGGCCGGCGACGAACGAGGAGAGGTCCGCCAGCAGTTCTTTCGGGTATGCACCCGTTACAAACGCCGCCAGATTATAGGCATGCGTGCCGATGTCGCCGATCGAACCACCTGCGCCCGAACGGGCGGGATCGGTCCGCCATTCGGCGCCCTTTGCACCCCTTGTCTCCATCGGCTCCGTCAACCAGTCCTGCACATACTCCGCGTGCAGGACGCGCAGATCGCCGATCTCGCCTGCAAGAATCATGTCCCGCATCTGGCGGACCATCGGGTAGCCCGTATAGTTGTGCGTGAGAACGAACAACCTGCCGCTTGTCTCCACGATCTGCTTCAGCTCGATAGAATCGGCCAGAGAGGACGTGACAGGCTTGTCGCAGATTACATGGAGGCCAGCCTCAAGGCAGGCCTTCGCGGCCGAGAAATGGAGATGGTTGGGCGTGGCTATGACGACGGCCTCTATGGCGTCCGAGCGCAGGCTCTCCGCGGCGAGCATCGCCTCCACGTTCTCATAAACGCGATCAGGCTCGACGCCGATTTCCGCGCCCGACGCCTTGTTTCGCCCACTATCGGAGGAAAATACCCCAGCCGCGACGTCAAACAAACCATCGATACGCGACGCGATCCGGTGCACGCCACCAATGAACGAGCCTTGTCCCCCGCCGACCATTCCTAGCTGAATTCGTTTCATGGAAGTTCCTTTCTTTGAGCACGACTTTGCCGTCGCCGGCCCCGCGAGCCGGCGTTCCTTAAGTTGTCATCTGTGGTTTCTTGAAGAACCTACCTGCTTGCTTACATTCGAGCGCCGGATGTTCTTCCCTTCGGGACACGAAGCCGGCAGGTCGATTCACGAGCTCTCAAGGCGCAGGTCACTCGTCGATGCTCGGCAGCGACGTCTGTCTTGGACATTCGTCGCACCAGCAACGACCAGCAGGCCTCGCTGAGATCGGATAACGGCTGTTCTATTGTGCTGACGTACGGTCTCAGAACCGTCATCCAGTCAGAATCATCGAACCCCAAGAGAGAAACGTCCTTTGGAAATGCAAGATCCACCGCTCTGATTGCCTTCGCGGCCCCAAGCGTGGCGACATAAGCCGATGCAAAGATTGCAGTCGGTCTGTCAGCCCGACGAAGCTCCTGTTCGATGGCGCTTCGGCAGCTCTCGATGGTCAGCCCGCCATAGATCACGCTGGCCGATCTGCCTCGGCCAGCCTCCTCCATCGCCCGCATATATCCAGCAATACGTTCCTCGATGTTCGCAAGTCCCGGCGCCGTTGCAAGGAATGTGATGTCCTGGTGGCCGAGGTCGATCAGGTGTTGCGCGCCCATAAACGTGGCAGCCTCGTTGTCGGCGGAAACCGTGTCGAAGCCTTCAACGCCGAAAGCGCGGTCGATTAGAACTGTTGGTATTCCACTGATCATGGATTGCGGCGACGACGCGATCGCGTCCCGGCTTGGCGCCACGATCAAGCCGTCAACCTGACGGGACACAAGCGCCTTGATTCGCTCCACTTCTTCTCCAACCTCTTCATGACTGCTCATCAATAGTATCTGGAAGCCATCGGCTGCGGCCCGGCCTTCGAGTTCACGAACCAACCCGGAAAAGAATGGGTTGGTCATATCGGGAACCACCACGCCGACCGATCTGGTCTTTCCGAAGCGGAGGCTGGAGGCCAGATGGTTGGGGCGATAGTCTAGCTTTGCGATCGCATCAAGGACCGCCTTTTTCAGAGGCTCCGCAACGAGCTTTTTTCCCGTCAGGACATTCGAGACCGTTCCGGGTGCGACGCCTGCCAGCGCCGCCACCTCTCGAATGGTCGGAACCTTGTTGGTTCCGCCGGCGCCTTTCGATTTCGTCATTCTCGCTACGTCCGTTGCTGTTTCGGCTCATCATAGCGTGTGAGGGTCTCGCTTCAATCCACGCGCCGCAGCTATCGCCGTGATCCCACCAGCCGGTCAAGCGAAACCGCTATGATAATCAAGCCGCCCATGACTACTAGCTGGTAGAAGGTGGGCACGCGAAGAAGGTTCAATCCATTGCTGATGGTCCCGATAATCAGGCCACCGATGACGACGGACGGGATGCGTCCCTTGCCGCCAAAGAAGCTGGTGCCACCAATGATCGCGGAGGCGATGGCAAAGGTCTCGAAACCTGTTCCCGCCGCAGGCTCTGCGGCACCCAGGCGCGCGGTGCTGAGGACGCCGGCAAGTCCCGCGCAGAGACCAGAGATCATGAAGACGACGAGGGTGTGAAACTTGACGTCGATCCCCGAGAAAAAGGCCGCCTCCTTGTTTCCACCCAGCGCGTAAATATTACGTCCAAGCTTCGTCTGCCGTGTCACCCACCAAAGTATCAATGCCATCGAGAGTGCGACAAGGATGGGGACCGGAACGAAGAATATCGATCCCGCAAATGTGTTCGTGAAGCTGTACGGGAAGCCGAACACCGGGCTCGCGCCCGACACGATCAAGGTCACGCCACGAAAGATGGCATTGGTACCAAGCGTAATGATGAATGGGTGGAGGCCGGTGAAGTTTACAAGTAGGCCGTTGATGGCCCCGAGAACAAGCCCAACCCCAGCGCCACCAACGAGCACCGCGGCGACTGGATCAAAACCCGCCACAAGGAGCTTGCCTGTAACAATGCCGGCAAGTGCGAGGATCGAACCGATCGAAAGGTCGATACCAGCGATCAGGATCGGGAAAAACTCTCCGAGCGCCAAAAGAATAGTGATCGAACTCTGTAGCACGATCTGCACGAAATTGTCTCGTCGCAGGAAGTACGCAGGAGAGAGGAAGCTGAAAAGCACCAGAATGACGATAAGAATGCAGAGAGTTCCATAGGTCTCCCAGAATTTTTCAAGGCGGCTCATTGGGCAATTCCTCCAATTGCGTATTGCAGAAGCGTCTCTTCGGTCGCTGTTGCGCCATCCACCAGGCTGGCGATGCTGCCTGCACGGAAAACAGCTATTCGATCACAAACCGACAGAACTTCCGGAAGCTCGGACGACACGACGATCACGGCCTTCCCTTCATCTGCAAGTTTTCGAATGATTGCGTAGATCTCGGCTTTCGCGCCGACATCGATGCCGCGGGTGGGCTCATCAAAAATGAAGACATCGGGTTGCGTCGCCATCCATTTACCGATCAGCACCTTTTGTTGGTTGCCCCCCGACAGCTCAGTGATGAGCTGATCCACCGATCGTGATTTCACCGCCAAGCGCCTCGCCTCCGTCTCTGCGAGCGCCCGATCTTCCTTGGACGATACGAGACCCCAGGCTCCACGCAGCGGCGCTCGCTTGACGCGCGACGAAACGGCGGTGTTTTCCAGGATGGTGAAATTTGGCATGAAGCCGGTCTGGCGGCGGCTTTCGGTGATGTAGGCCATTCCGCTCTTCAAGGCGTGAAGCGGCGACTTCGGGGTGATGTCCTTGCCATTCAGGACGATGGTACCGCTGGCGCGTTTTTCCGCGCCGAACAAACAATTCATCAACTCCGTGCGACCTGAGCCTATCAGCCCGGCAAAGCCGAAAACCTCTCCGTGGTGGACTTCGAAACTGACATCGCGAACGCGCGTCCGGTCCGCCGAAGTCACCCCACTGACGGTCAGGACCGGTGCTTTCGATCGATCGATCGGCTTCGCCGACAGAAACTTTTGCTGAACAACCCTTCCCACCATCATCCGGATCAGGTCGTCGTTGCTATAGTCGGCGATCGGCCCTGTACCGTTGGACATTCCGTCTTTCAACACAGAGAAGCGGTCGCCGATGGCGCGGACTTCGTCGAACTTGTGCGAGATGAACAGAACCGCCATGCCCTCGTCCCGGAGTTGCCGGACGAGAGCGAGCAGCCTGTCGACTTCGACTTTGGTCAATGAGGACGTCGGCTCATCCATGACGAGAACTCGGACGTCTCCCATGAGGGATTTGGCGATTTCGAGGATCTGCCGATGGGCGATCGGAAACTCAGCGACCGGGCGGCTGAGGTCAACATCGAGGCCCAGCTTGTCGAGAATGGTGTGTGCATGCTTCTCCATCGCCGACCAGTCGATCATCGGCAAGAGAAACCGACGTCGGACCGGCAGGCGACCAACGAACAGGTTCTCTAGCGCCGACAGTTCATTGATCACGCTGAGTTCCTGATAGATGATCGAGACACCAGCAGCAGTCGCCTGCGCCGGCGTCAGATGCGCGTGCGTTTCGCCGTCGATCGCGATCTCGCCGGCAGTCGGCGCATGAATTCCGGATAGGACCTTCATCAAGGTCGATTTGCCGGCGCCGTTTTCTCCAAGCACGACGTGAACCTCGCCGGCGTAGATGTCGAGATCCACGCCCTTCAGCGCGCGGATCCCACCGAAGGATTTTTCAATCCCACGCATCCGGACGATGGGCGTCGTTTTTTGCTGATTGTCTGACGTCATAAAACCGTCCTCCCGGTGAAACGGTCCGCCGCGCGAGTGCTGCGGCGGACAAAGGTCATTTGGTGACGAGGATGGAATCGACGGCGACCTGCTTAGCATCCGACCCGACGTCGATTAGCTTCCCGCTCTTGGCGGTCTCGACGACCAGGGCCAGGCCGTCAGCACCCATTTTCTCGGGGTCCTGAGCCACGGTTGCGGTAAGACGGCCGGCTGCTACCGAGTCCAGCGCTTCGGGTACTCCATCCGTACCCACGACGATGACTTGTCCCGCCCGCCCGGCGTTTTGCACTGCCTGGACCACGCCGAGCGCCATCGAGTCGTTTGCGCAGTAGAAGGCCTTCAAATCGGGTGACGACTGCAGGATGTTTGCTGCCACATCCAAGGCCTTCAGACGGTCCCAGTCGGCAGGCTGGCTCGCCACAAGTTTGACGCCGGATGCGGCGGACAATGTTTCGGCAGCTCCCGCCTTTCGCTCCTCGCCGGACGATACGCCCGGTTTTCCCTCCACGATCGCAACTTCACCGCCTGCCGATCCAAGCTTATCAATGATGAAGTCGGCGCCCTTTTTTCCGATCGTCTTGTTGTCGGTCGTCACAAACGCCTCGATGTTTCCTCCCGCCTGTTTTAGGCCGGCGACATCGATCTGCTCACCTATATTGACGAGCGCGATTCCGGATTTGTAGGCCGTGGCGGCCGGCTGCACCAGATTGACAGGAGAGATCGGCGCGAACACGACGCCTTTGTATCCACGGGTCGACACGTCTTCGAACAATTGCAATTGGGCCTGAGTGTCTTCTTCATTTGGAGAGGCGAAGACGTCGACCTCAACCCCGAGTTCGGCAGCCTTTGTCTTGGCGCCCTTCTCGACACTTTGCCAAAAAGGATTGGCAAGGGTTTTCAGGATAACAGCATAGTCGGCCGCCTGGGCTTGGGCTCCGAACACCACCGACGCCGCCAACGCTGCCGCGGCCAACATGACTTTACTGTGTTTCATTTTCATTCTCCTCCTAATGAACGGCACAGGGCCGCATTCCCGGCAGTCGCGCCGAGCTCGAGAGACCATTCCCTCGCGTTCAGAAAATCGTTTTTCCACTACGGCGTCCTGTGCCGCATTGCGGATGTCAGGAGATGGCCACCGGCTTGGAACGAAGCCTGCTCGCCGTCGCAGGGTCAGCGCGCCGGCATAGCTGTGGCGGCAAGCCCTTCATGATCAGCTCGGCGTCTGCAACCGCCATGGAGCCGATCTCGTAGAAGGCGTCGCGTGTGCCGCCCGTGCGATGCGCGGACAACAGAAGGCCCGGAATTGCGCGGACGGGGTCGTCGGCGCCTACGGGTTCCGTGGGAAAGACGTCTGTGGCCGCCCTTATGTGACCAGACCTGACGGCGTCGAGCATCGCCGGAAAATCGACAACGGCGGCGCGGCTCATCAACAGAAACGCCGAACCCGGCTGCATCAGGCCGAACTCCCGTGGACCGATGAACCCCTCGTTTTCACTGGTGACGCTCGCGAATACGAAGACGACGCGACTTTGAGCGAGCACCTCGTCCAACGTGCCAGGGATGCAATCGTGGCGTTCAATGATTTCAGTTGGAAGCCAAGGATCGAATACCCGCACCGCGTTTTTAAATGGGCGGATCAAGTCGCGCAGGTTCTTGCCGAGGTCGCCGAAGCCGATGATTCCGACCGAGGCTCCGGCAAACCGGAACACGCCATCGTTTCCGGCCAAACCGTATTGCTCAGTTCCGGCGCGGAATTCGCGGTCGGCCGCCGTAAGACCCCGCGCGAGATCAAGCGCCATTCCCAGCGCCGCCTCGGCAACGGGTGACGCAAAGGCCGACGCCGGCGTAATGACCCAGATGCCTCGCTCCACGCAGGCCTGGTAGTCGATGTTGGGCATGAAGTTGGACTCAACATTGATGATGGCCTTGAGCTTTGGTGCGCGGTCCAGCCGCTCTCTCGGCATATCAGTCTGACCGAAGATCAAGACTGTATCGGGCAGAAGCGCCTCGACCTGCTCGGGCGGCATCTGTCGGTCTTCTGAAATGACGACGTCACCCAGCTTCCCCAGCCTCGATCGCACGCCAGGTTCCATGATGAGTTCGAGCGTCCGCGGCAGCGGATCTACAAGTACGATATTGCGGCTCATGATGCCTCCCTAGTTTCCCGAAGGCAGATCTATCAGAAAAACGTTTTTCTGCAAGGTCTTTTTTTACGCGCTGCCGGCGACCCTCAACGATCGCCTCTGCGTCCCAATCAGTCCTTGAACAGCACGTCCTTGCCGTTCGAATATTTGACGAGAAGAGCAATGCTCGCCGCCCCGATGGTAGGCGCATTTTTCCCGAAGCTGCCTTCCATGACGGAAAACGAGTTCTGCCGCTCGAACACGAACGGCATCAGCTTCCTACGCGTCTCTCGCGCGATTCCTTTCCGAACGTGGACGGGAAAAGACCCATCAACGAAGAGGTTGTCGACATCCAGTAGAGCGACGATGCTTCGTGCGACGTGCGCGAGACCTGTGGAGACGGCGTCAATCCAGAGATCCAATGCCTCACCTCCCCTTAACCAGACATCATCGTCCAAGAGAGATTCGGGAGCGAGCCCAAGCGTTCGGCTGAACCCACTCAACGAGCCTACCTCACCGAGGGTCGAGACCTGGCATCCATCCTTTCCCTCGAGCAACACGGGCATGCTTCCGAGCGATCCAGCAAGTTTGCCGCTCCCTGGAAACACATGATGGTCCAGTACCACGGCGCCTCCGACCTCTTGGCCGATGTAGGCGTATACGAAGTCGTTAATCCCTAGTCCCGCGCCGAATATCAATTCGGCCGCCGCCGAGACGATCGCGTCATTGTAGAGGTAAACGGGCCATTCAAATAACGGATCAAGCTCCGCGCGGATGTCTATGCGCCGCCATTCCTCGAGCACCGAACCCCTCGCATCGTCGAGGCCCGCCCAATTCTTAAGGTAGAACGGCGAGGCTATCCCAAGCCCTGCAACTTTGCCCGAGATCAACCCTCGACGTTTGCGACTCACGTTCTCGATGAAGCTCTTTGCAAAATTCATCACGCCTGCAGGTGTCGGAAATTCAAATGTCGTCGTTTCGAAATCCAGCGGCTCGCCCAAAAAATTCACCAAGGCGGCGGCCGCCATATTTCGGCTGATGCTGAGGCCAAACGAGTAGGCTCCGTCATGCGCCAACGAGTAAGGCGTGGACGGCTGCCCAAGCTTGTTCCGAAGGGGCGTCAGCCGTGTCAGCAGCCCTTGATCTGCCATTCGGTTCACGATTGTGGTAATCGTTTGAGGCGCCAAACTGGTCAGCCGCGTAAGCTCCACCTTGGAGAGTCTGATATGCCGCCGAACGAGCGACAGCACCAACCGCTCATTGTACATACGAGTTTCGGCCTGAGTGCTGCCCCCGCTACGGATCGTCGCGTCAACGTCAACGCTGTAGAAGCTGTTCCCTGTCAAGCTAGCCCCGGTGTCAGATCGCCAATTAACCCAGAGAGAGCTACCAGTACAACACGCCGGTCGCAATAAAATTATTAAATCCCTCCACTGGAAGTAATTGCACGGTCTAACTGACATGTGGTACGACGCTTGCTGTTGGACTGTGGGAGGAATTCAGTGAGCAGACGTACGTGCATGTGTTTTGGCGACTCGAATACTTATGGAGCGGTCCCATCCTTGGCCCGCCAGGGTGGTCAGCGATTTTCATACGATCGCCGATGGCCTGGGCTTCTCGCGCGGGCGTTGGGACCTAGCTGGGACATAATTGAGGAAGGTCACCCTGGCCGCACCACGGTCCACGACGACCCGATAGAAGGCGCAAACAAGAACGGCTTAAAGGCGCTGTCCATTTGCCTCGAGTCGCATATTCCTTTGGATCTGGTCGTCCTAATGCTGGGAACCAACGACCTGAAGCATCGATTTTCGGTCACTGCCGGCGATATCGCCGACGGAATCGAATGCCTCGTCCGGTCGATTAAAGCCAGTCAGGCCGGCAACGGCGGAGCGTCGCCTGCCATACTCGTCGTCGCCCCCTCCCCCATCGCGGAGATCGGGCGCTTCGGAGAGATGTTCACGGGCGGAGCCGCGAAATCGCAGCGCCTCGGCGCGCTTATACGCGACGCCGCGCAAAGGAACGATGTTCACTTCATGGACGCTGGGGAGTTGGTGGAGTCGAGTGCTATCGACGGTATCCATCTCGATAGCGACGCCCATCGTGTTCTTGCAGGGGCGATCGCCACGAAAATCGGCACTATTTTTTGATCCGCATTAATTACATCCACTGGAAGTTATAATCTAAACTGGAGATCCGGTGCCGACAGCGTGCCGGGATGGAGCGGTTGAACCGCAAAAGGAGGAGAATGAAATGAGAAAAGGGCCAGCATCGCTACTAATTGCTATTGCCGTTGGAGCCTTCGCCACCGCCGCGTCGGTACAGGCCGCCGACTACGCTGTGATCTTGAAAACCCTAGGGGACCCTTATTGGCAGGACATGCAGAGCGGGATCCAGTCCAAGGCGAAAGAGCTTGGCGTGGACGTCGATATTTTTGCGCCACCAACAAATGACGATGCGCAGACACAGTTGCAGCTTTTTGAGGATGTTCTTAACCGAAACTACAAGGGAATTGCATTCGCGCCAATTTCCCCCGTCAACCTCGTGCAGCCTGCAGCGAGGGCCTACAAAGAAGGCATCGCCTTGGTGAACATCGACGACAAGGTCGACATAGCAGCGTTGAAGCAGGCCGGTGGCAATGTGGAAGCGACGGTCACTACGGATAATAACGCAGTCGGAAAGCAAGCCGCTGATCACATTATCTCGATGCTGGGCTCCGCCGGTGGAGATGTGGCCATCATAGAAGGAAAACCGGGCGTCGCGTCTGCCGAGGCAAGGAAGAACGGGGCTACGGCGGCATTCGCAAGCACGCCAAATGTCAAGCTTGTGACGAGCCAGCCCGCAGATTGGGATCGTCTGAAGGCGCTTGACGTCGCAGCAAACATCATCCAGTCAACGCCCGATCTCAAAGGTTTGTACTGCGTCAACGACACCATGGCGCTCGGGGCCATGCAGGCCGTGCAGAACGCTGGCAAGACAGGCGAGATATTCGTAGTGGGCACAGACGGCGTGCCGGAGGCAAGAGACGCCATCAAAGCAGGAAAGCTATCCGCCACCGTGGCACAAGATCCAGCGAGGATCGGCTCTGAAGGCTTGGAAATTCTGGTGAACGCAGCAAGATCCGGCAAGCTAATCGCGGTCGACTCTGATCCCAAACAGGTCGCCTTGGGCGCCATCCTGGTCGAGAAATAGCCACCATTCGGCGGGTGCCGTTGAGCCCCCGCCGCCCTCTACGACTGCGAGTGCGCACGGGCGCATTTGCCGCTTTTCATCTCCCGTTGGGATGCGTCGATTCATGTGCTCGCAGTGGACTAGCACAGCGCGGACGCTAGCAATTCACAGACATGCTGCGCGGCGCTTATAAGGCGGCGCGCCTGCTCAGAGAGGCCCTCTGTCGACCAACAGCAATAATTTCGCAACCGGTAGCTCATCCGGATCGTTCGACTCCGCATTTATAAATACGTTTTCTAACTTCATGCAGATATCGATCCCTAATCCTGGTGCTTGCGGCGGACTACTCTCTTCATCGGCAAGAACTCAACAGGAGGCGAGATGTCAGCAGCCCGTCAACTATCCATCGAGGTCAATGGCGAGCGCCACGACCTTCGACTAGACACCCGCGTCACGCTGCTCGACGCACTTCGCGAGCATGCGGATCTGCCCGGCACAAAGAAGGGTTGCGATCAGGGACAATGCGGCGCCTGCACGGTGCATGTCGATGGCCATCGCGTCCTAAGCTGCCTCACCCTTGCGGCCCAGGTCGAGGGCCGTCGAGTTACGACGATCGAAGGGCTTCAGACAGGCGATGGCGTGTTACATGCCGTCCAGACGGCCTTCATCGAGCACGACGCATTCCAGTGCGGATATTGCACGCCCGGCCAGATCATGTCTGCCGTCGCCTGCATTCGTGAAGGTCACGCGGGAAGCGACGATGACATCCGGGAATACATGAGCGGCAATATCTGTCGGTGCGGGGCCTACCCCCACATCGTCGCTGCCGTGCGAGACGCTGCCGCCCGCCTCAAGAAGGAGGCATCACTATGAGATCCTTCGACTATATTCCCGCTGAAAACGCGGATTCTGCTATTGCCGAGGCGGCGAAGCCCGAGACCCGCTTTCTCGCTGGTGGTACCACGCTAGTCGATCTCATGAAGCTCAACGTCGAGCGCCCCAGTCGCTTGGTTGACCTCACGCGCATCTCCGGTCTCGATACGATCGAGGTGACGAAGGACGTCATTCGCATCGGGGCGCTCGCCAAGATGAGCAAGGTCGCCGACCATTCGGACATCAAGGATGCAGCTCCCGTTCTTTCGGAAAGCCTGTGGCGCGCGGCCTCCGCGCAACTTCGAAACATGGCATCTATCGGCGGCAATCTGATGCAGCGCACGCGTTGCACGTATTTCCGCGATCCTGGCGCTTATTCGAACTGCAACAAGCGCAATCCCGGCTCGGGCTGCGCAGCCCTGGAAGGCGTCAACCGCAATCATGCGGTGCTCGGCACCAGCGACGCCTGCATCGCGATCTATCCCGGTGACTTCGCCGTTTCCCTTGTCGCATTCGATGCCAACGTCCTGGTCCGGGGCGGCACCGAGCGCTCGATCCCAATTGACGAATTCTACCTTCTACCAGGCCTGACCCCGCACATCGAGCATGAGCTTTCACCAGGTGAAATGATCGTTGGGATTGAAATCCCGCGTTGTGCGGCGCTGAAACGATCGCACTATCTCAAGGTCCGCGATCGTGCGTCGTACGAGTTCGCCGCGGCCAGCGCGGCCGTCGGAATTGAGCTCGAAGACGACGGGAAGACCATTCGGGACGTGCGCATCGCTCTTGGGGGAGTTGCCACGAAGCCATGGCGGGTTCGCAGCGTCGAAGACGCGCTCAAGGGCAAACAGCTCGACGAGGCACGGCTCCGAAGCGCAGCAGCGGCATCAGTTCAAGGCTCAAGATCGAGCGGACACAACGCTTTTAAGATCGATCTTGCACCAAAGGTCGTGGCGCGCGCCCTGATGACGGTAGGAGGTATAGCATGACGCAGAACGATGAATTCCAACTGGATCGCCGCACCGTCATGAAACTCGGCCTTGGCGTCGCCGCGGCCGCCTCTGCCGGGATTGAATTGCCGGGCAGCAAAGCAATTGCGTCCGAGCCAGCCAAACTAAAGAACCCTGCTCTGGGCGCACGCATTTCCCGCGCCGAAGGGGCGTTGAAGGTCGCTGGAAAGGCACGCTATGCGATCGAACAGAAGCTGGAGAACCTGGCCTACGGCGTGCTCGTTCAGTCGACGCAGCCGGCCGGTCGCGTCGTCCACATTGATACTACGGCAGCGAAAGCGCTGCCCGGAGTTCTCGCAGTTTACACGCCTCAAAACTCACTGAAGCTCAATCAAGCGACCGTCTACGCCAAGGGCGGTGGTGCGGTGGAGGCTTTCACGCCACTACAGGACGATGTCGTTCGCTTTAACGGGATGCATATTGCGATTGTCGTCGCGGAGACCTTTGAGCAAGCGACGGAGGCGGCACATCTTCTCAAAGCCGAATACGAGGCCGGGGATCCGATTTTTGACATCAATGACGCCAAGGCGAAGCCGCAACCCATCGATGCCATCAAAGCGGAGTGGGGTGATGCTCCCGCCGCACTTGCGACAGCAGCGGTCAAAGTAGACGTTACCTACACGACTTCTCGGGAATACAACGCTCCCATGGAGCCACATGCGTGCATCGCATCTTGGGAAAATGGGAAAATCACCGTTTGGGAACCGAGCCAGTGGGTCGGTGGCGCGCGTAGCGTCGTCGCCGAATGGATGGGCGTCGATATTGAGAACGTTCGGGTCATGTCGCCCTTTGTCGGCGGTGGATTCGGCTGCAAGATCGGACCGCACCCCCATGTGGCACTTGCCTGCGCGGCGTCACGCGAACTCGGGCGCCCGGTGAAGGTTTCGCTGACGCGCCCGCAGACGTTCACGGGGCTTGGCGGACGCCCAGCCACTCGGCAAGACCTCTCCATCGGCGCTACGAAGGACGGTAAGATCGTATCAATCGTTCAGGAAGGCTGGAACGAAACGGCGATCGACGAAGTCCATGTGGAGCCGTGCAACAATGTAACCACGCTGATGTATGCAACGCCGAACCTGTCCTCCAAACACAGCGTCGTCCCTGTCAACACCGTCCAGCCGGGGTGGAAGCGAGCGCCTGGGGAAAACCCCAGTGCATACGCTTTGGAAAGCGCCATGGACGAGCTAGCCTACGCGCTTGACATGGACCCTATTGCCCTGCGGCTTGCCAATTGGGCGGACAAAGACCCCCACAGCCAGTTGCCATGGTCAACGCGTCAATTGCGGGAAGCCTATGCCGCCGGAGCCGAAGCGTTTGGTTGGTCGAAGCGCAATCCCGTTCCAAGATCAATGCGCGAAGGCCGTGAACTGATCGGCTTCGGCATGGCTGCCGGTACTTATCCGATGCTGCGAACGCCTAGCGAAGCCAAGATTGTCATTCACGCAACCGGGAAGGTCGAAGTCCTGAGCGCCGGAACAGACATAGGCACGGGGACCTATACGATTTTGGCCCAGACGGCAGCCGAAGTCTTGGGTGTACCCGTCGAGACCGTAACGGTGAGGCTTGGCGACACCATCCTACCCCGGTCAGCCCTTGCTGGCGGCTCGCAGCAGGCCAACAACCTAACCGGAGCTGTCGACAAAGCCGCCAAGAATGCTCGCGAGGCATTGCTTTCACTCGCGGCCGGCGATCCAAAGTCGCCACTGGTCGCAGCCAGGGTGAACGACCTCACACTCGAAAACGGGATCGTCCGACCCACGCGCCGACCGAAGGGTGGTGTCGGCATTGCAGACCTGTTGAAGGCGGTCGGAAAAGACAAAATCGAAGTTGAGGGCAACACATTCAGCGCCGACGCCACCGAGGAGATGAAAAACGCCGCCGACCGGAGTTTCGTGCAAATGAAAGCTTCGCTGGAGGGTGGCGTCTCCGCCCACTGCTGGTGCGCGCAATTCGTCGAGGTCAGGGTCGACGAGGATTTTGGCACGATCCGAGTGAAGCGCATGGTCGCAGCATTCGATAGCGGCAGAATATACAATCCGAAGCTGGCAGAGAGCCAGTGGATCGGCGGCATGGTCATGGGACTCGGTCAGGCGTTGCTCGAAGAAGGCTTCGTCGACCAGCGTGACGGCCGGATCGCGAACGCCAATTTTGCCGACTACCCCGTCCCAGTAAATGCGGATGTTCCCGATATCATCGCACTTTCGGTAGGCATTCCGGACTTCCAAGCCAGCGCCCTCGGCGGCAAAGGAGTCGGCGAGATCGGTGTTGTTGGCGTCGCCCCAGCTATCGGCAACGCCGTCTTCCACGCGACTGGCAGACGCGTTCGGAGTCTCCCGATCACTCTGGAAAAACTGGCCTGAGAAAAGTCCGTTGCGGCCGAGCAAGCCTCGGCCGCAACGGGCTGCCAATGTGCTTGGGATCCCATGCTGAAATCACCGTTCATTCTCGATACTCGGCCCACTCCATATTGCGCGTTCATGACCGACGATCAGGAGGCGATCCTCAATTACGTCGCTGACGGAGCTGAAAAGGGTGGTGCTGCTCTAGTCACGCTCGTAGAAATCCGTGGAGGTGCCTCTCGGAGCCTGGGCGCTCAGATGGCTGTGCTCGCCGATGGCAGTTACTGTGGCTACCTGTCAGGTGGCTGCGCCGAGGCGGCGGTTGCCGCGGAAGCTCTTGAAGCGTTGCGGGGCGGGTCCGACCGATGTCTTCGCCTTGGGCAAGGTTCGGGGATTTTTGACATCGTGCTTCCTTGCGGCGGTGGCATCACGTTGGCAATCCACGTCGTGAGAGACACGAAGCCGCTCCGCCAAGTTCTATCCGGTCTCGGGAGGCGCAGAAGGATAGCGCTTGGCTATGACCCTGATGCTCAATCTATTGCTGCGGTAAAAGCGCCCGATGGCGGGGGGGCCGGATGGATGGAAAAATCGTTCGTTCGATCCTATAGGCCGAATCTCCGTCTGATCCTGTGCGGGCGGGGTATTGAACTGGAGGCGGCAACAAGGCTCGCAGTGGCCTCCGAGCTTCAGGTATTTTCCTTTGACGAGAGATCGCAGCGGCCAGAGTTCGATGAAGGCGACATAGACCCCGACACGGCTGTTGTCGTGTTGTTTCACGACCTCGACCACGAACGTCCTTGGCTTGAAGCTGCGCTGAAAAGAAAAGCCTTTTACATCGGGGCTCTCGGAAGTCGCGAAACGCATAAACGACGTTGTAGTGAACTTTGGGCGTCAGGCTTCACGCGGGTGCAGACGGACCGTATCAAGGCCCCGATCGGAATATTTGGCCCGGCTCGTGATGCAAGAGCACTGGCGCTTTCGGCGATCGCGGACGTTGTCTCCGTATACTCGACCTCCGCTTGGTAAGATGTAGGGCATCAATTCTGTACCCAACTTGGCCTGATTCCACGAGCCGATGTAGTGGGTCTCCGCGCCGTTTCACGATCAAACGAGCCGCGTCCAGGTCGACGCGACCCGCTCGGGAACGGGCTAGCGCGCAGTGAAGCCGCCATCCACAGGCAGCGCTGCTCCAACGACGAAACTCGCTGCCGCGCTGCAGAGCCAGAGAACTGAAGCCGCGATCTCTTCAGGACGCCCTAGCCGACCGATCGGCTGATCCAGGACAACCTGCTTCATCGCTTCCGCGGATACTTCGCCAAGTGCGGCGAACATCGGCGTCTCGACGACGCCGGGGCAAATTGCGTTCACCCGAATGCCACTCGGCGCGTATTCGAGCGCCACGCTCTTCGTAAGGCCTATCACCCCATGCTTCGTCGCGTGGTAGGCGGCCCGCCCAGACTGGCCAACGAGCCCGCCGAGAGAGGAACAGTTGACAATGGCGCCACTGCCTTGCTTCTGCATATGGAGAAGCTCATGCTTCATGCAGGTCCAGATGCCGCGCAGATTGACCGCGTTGACCTTGTCAAAGTCATCGCCTGTCTCGTCGGTGAAGTTGCCGGATGGTCCAGGAATGCCGGCATTGTTGAAGGCCATGTCCAGGCGGCCAAATTTTGTGATAACCCTTTCAATTAATGCGGCTACCTGCCTCTCATCCGCGACGTCGCACTTCACTCCAATAACGTCAAAGCCGGCCGCGCTGAGTTTGTCCGCGGCCGCGCTCACACGCTGCTCATCAATGTCGGCAAGAACAACGGAAGCGCGGCTCTCGGCGAATGCTTGGGCAGCCGCGAAGCCAATACCGGAACTCGCACCGGTTACGAGGGCGACAAGCCCGTGAAAATCATATGTGGGATTCATGCTATTTTCCTTCACGCGCGGAAATCCTGTCTTCGCCAGCTTTCACCCCTAGAACTTGCTGGGTTTGACGCGGCGTTGTTGCAGGTGGTCGGGCGAACACCGTTTCGAGGGCCGCCCGCCATCGTTAATCAGGGTTGAGCGCTACGCGCTGGTATCGACGAGGTCCATCTGCATGCTGTTCATGCGTCCGCCGTGAACGGCGATCTTGGCCATGGCCGCGTCGATGTCTTGGAGATCGGCGGCTGAAAGCTGTACGCGCGCAGCGCCGAGGTTCTCTTCCAGGTGTGCAACGTCGCGGGTCCCTGGAATAGGAACGATGAAGGGCTTCCTTGCAAGCAACCACGCCAGTGCGACCTGCGACGGCGTCGCTCCCTTCTTTGCAGAGAACTGCCTCAGGAATTCGACTATAGGCATATTCGCTGCGAGGTTCTCAGGCGAGAAACGCTCAAAGGTCGACCTGATATCGGTCTTGGGATCCAGCTTCGTAGAGCCGTCCATCTCGCCCGTCAAATATCCCATCCCGACCGGGCCCCAAGGAACGAAGCCGATTCCGAGTTCTTCGCAGACAGCGAGAACCCCGTTTCTTTCCGGATCCCGTTCCATCAGCGAAAATTCGGTTTGAACTGCCGTAATCTCTTGAACCGCGTGCGCCTTGCGTATCGTGGCGGCACTTGGCTCGGACAACCCGAAGTGTAGGACCTTGCCTTGCTTGATCAGGTCGTTAACGGCGCCCGCTACCTCCTCGATTGGGACGTTCGGGTCGACGCGGTGCTGGTAGAACAGATCGATGCGGTCGGTCTTTAGGCGCTTCAGCGAGGCGTCGGCAACCTGTTTGATGCGTTCGGGACGGCTGTTCAGCCCGATAGTCCCGTCGATCGCGAAGCCGAATTTCGTCGCGATTTTCACCTGATCACGAATGGGCGACAGTGCCTCTCCAACGAGTTCCTCGCTGGTGTACGGCCCATAGACTTCGGCCGTATCAAAGAACGTTACGCCCATTTCGTGAGCCGTGCGTAGAGTGTGGATGCCTTGTTTGATGTCGGCTGGTGGACCGTAGTTTGCGCTGATGCTCATCGCACCCGCTCCAATTTCAGAGACCTCCAGGTTTCCCAGTTTGCGCGGTTTCATGTTCGATCCTGTCTGTTGACTAGTGGCTTTCGCCTCACCGGAAGAGGCGGCCCGCGCTATTGAGCTGAGCGGCAGGGCGGCGCCAACGGCAACCGTGGTAGCCATGAACTCCCGCCGCCCGATGCCGGGTTTGGTTGACGATCGGTTTGACTTGTTCTCATCCATCGGCAATCTCCTGAATTTGCTCTCGGCATGAATAGTCGCGCCGCAAGACGCCGAATGTCGTTGCGACGGCCTTACAGCCTGATTGGCTAGCGCTACGGTTGATTAGATAGAAGGGCGGTCTCGATCCGATTAGACCGCTTTCGCTGCATAGCTTTAGAAACTGCATTTCTAAATCGCTCGGTGCTGATGCCCACGTAGCTTTCGAAATGAGAGGCTAAGGAGCTCAGCGGCGAGGCTCGCTTGAAGGCCGAGGCAAACTGCGGCCGCATACCGGCATGTGCTTGCGAATTGTGTGTGCTATTCGGCGGGTGGCTTGATCTCGCCGAAATTCGCCGCCTCCCATTTATAAGCCCCATTTCTAACTTCATGCGAATTGTAGCGGCTAATCAAAAGCAGTCTCCATCGCTATCTCCGGTGTCACCAACCGCCAATGGATATTGCGAAGGAAATTCCCGACAATGAGCACGACATCCAAACTCTTCGAACCGTTCACGTTCGCCAACGGGCTGACCCTGCGCAACCATATTGCAATGGCGCCGATGACCACTTGGTCGGCGAACGGCGACGGGACGGTTTCTGACGACGAGGTCGCCTATTATCGACGTCGGGCGAAAGGAGTGGGGCTAGTCCTGACGGGCTGCACGCACGTCACGCAGAATGGAATTGGATTTACGGGAGAGTTTGCTTCTTATGATGATCGCTTCACACCCAGCCTTCGTCGCTTGGCTGATGCCGCCAAAAGCGGCGGAGCCCTCGCTGTCCTTCAAATCTTCCATGCTGGGAACAAGGCCGAACCAACGCTCACACCGGATGGAGAAATCGTCAGTGCAAGCCCGGTTAAAGCCGCGGCGGGGCCGTTCAATTCAGGAGACGTTGCACCGCGTGCCCTGAGTCAGGACGAAATTCTCGAGGTTATAGCCGCTTTCGGGGAGGCGACGCGTCGCGCCATTGAGGCGGGTTTCGACGGAATTGAACTGCATGGCGCTCACGGGTTCCTGCTCCAAAACTTCCTCTCGCCCCACTACAACCAGCGTCATGATCAATGGGGCGGCTCGCTCGAAAACCGCATGCGTTTCCCGCTCGCAGTAGTCAGCGAAGTGAAGAGAGTGATCGCGACTTCCGCGACGCAGCCATTCATATTGGGCTACAGGCTATCCCCCGAAGAATCGGAGCCAGGCGGCCTTCGCATAGGTGAAATTTACGAACTTATCGACCAGCTAATCGCTGGGGAAGTTGACTATGTCCATGCATCGTTGTCGAGCGTACTCGAGGCTACGCCAGTCGACTCTAACGACGGCAGGACGATGGCCGAATTGATCTCGACCAGAGTGGCCGGTCGAGTACCAGTCATCGCTGCCGGTCAGGTCAGAACATCAGAACAAGCCGAGCGTTCGCTTGCTCTGGGCGTCTCAATGATCGCCGTAGGCAAAGGACTCGTAATTAACCCGGAGTGGGTCGATCTCGCTAAGAGCGGTAACGACAACTTGATCGATGACGAAATCAGAACCTCGAAGATCCCTGAGATAGCGCTCCCAAGGAACCTCTGGAACGTGATCGAGGAAACCCGTGGCTGGTTCAAAATAAGAGACGACGCTGCGTGAGCGAGCCGCGTATGCAGGTAGCCGCTGCTGTCTGCATACGACAAGATCCCGCCGGACAGCGGCCAAACGATTCAGGTCAGTCGTGCGGCGTACTTACTGGCATGGCTGCTGGAAAGTTGGCTTTGTTACAGCAGTTTCGACAGAAGGCCGACCGCGCCCCTGCCGCAACGCTGCCGCCAAGCGTTGCTACAAGTCCGGCAAACTTGTAGCAACACGCCTCGGGTACTCCAGCGACGTCTGCCGAAGCCACTGACAAGGCCAGCCTGCTTAGATCGCCAGCCGTTTGCACGGCGAAGAGGCCCTGTCTGGTCGAGGGATAGCGCGTCGGACGTCAACCGCCCGCTCGCGAAGAACCTATGTGGATTTCGGGGCAGATAAACTAGGAAGTGTGGACTCTTGGGATCCCAAATCTGAGCAAATCAGATTCAAGACTGTCTTTTGGAGGCAGGCATGGGTGTTTTGGACCGTTTGGTACTTCGTGACGACCAGTGGGAGCGGATGGCTCCGCATATCATCGGTGATGATCGCACGCGCGGTTCTTCGGGTCGCGACAATCGCATGTTCGTGGAAGCGGTGTTGTGGATCGTGCGAACCGGCTCGCCCTGGCGCGATCTGCCTGACGTATTCGGCGATTGGAACAGCGTCTTTCGCCGCTTCAGCCGCTGGAGCCAAAAGGGCGTCTGGTGGCGGCTCTTCGACGCTATGTCAGACGATGGCGACTTTGAATATCTGATCGTCGATTCCACAATCATCCGGGCCCACCAACACGCCTCTGGCGCAAAAAAGGGGCTGAAAATCAGGCCCTTGGACGCTCGCGCGGCGGCCTGAGCACAAAAATCCATATGGCGGTGCGGGGCCTGGGATGCCCGGTGCGCTTTGTGCTCACTGCCGGCCAGAAGGGCGATGCGCCGCAAGCTGATGGCTTGATCGAAAACCTACCTGCCAATGTCGTCATGGCCGATACCGCCTACGATAGTGATCGGCTACGCAAGGCTATCGCCGACAAAGGCGCACAAGCCGTCATCCCAAACAATCCTTCGCGTGCCCGGAAATATCCGCTCGACAAGCAACTCTATGCCCAGCGCCACCTGATCGAGTGCTGCTTTTCAAAACTCAAGCAATTCCGACGCATTGCCACCCGATACGAGAAAACAGCGCGAAACTACCATTCGATGATCGCTCTTGCCGCGACAATCCTATGGCTGAGGTAACTGTCCACACCTCCTCCTCGCGCTTGTCGATTGACGGATTGCGGAGCTGTCGTAAGGCGTCCGTCCCGCTAGACCTCCCCATCGAGCAATAGTAGATTGCTCATATTAGAGATCGAGCATGAGTTGCGTAGGGGCGCGTCATGGATCGGAAGCTTGCCGCGATCATGTCCGCAGACGTCATCGGCTACAGCCGTCTGTCGGCTCTCGATGAAGAGGGAACGATACGCGCGCTCGACCGAAGCCGCGAGCGTATCGACAGGCTCGTCGCGCAATACGGCGGCCGCGTCTTCGGTCTTGCTGGAGACGGCATCATGGCCGAGTTCTCGAGCGCCGTTCAGGCCGTTCGCTGCGCGGTTCAGATTCAGCGTGACCTCTCTGCAGACGACGGCGAACCCGACAGCAGCTTGAAATTTCGTATCGGCATCAACCTAGGGGACGTAGTTGTCGCGGGCGAGGATCTACTTGGCGACGGCGTCAATATCGCCGCGCGGCTGCAGTCCATTGCTGGATCGTCTGCAATATGCATCTCTGGTCCGGTTCGCGACCAGCTCGGCGCGAAAACGGAATTCAGGGTGCGCAGTATGGGCAAGCGGATCCTGAAAAATATCCCGACCGCCATCCCTGTTTTCCAGGTCGATTGGTCGACCCTACCCGTCGGGACGAAGAGCGCCCATTCGCCCTCGGCCGCAGCAGCAGAGGATCCTTCCGGTCCACCGGTCATCGCCATCCTTCCCTTCGCAAACCTGGCAACTGACGAACTCTGGGAAAGGCTCGCTGGAGGACTTTCCGCCGACATCATCGCCGATCTTGCACGCTATCCCGACCTGGCTGTGATCTCCCGTCAGACCATGATCGCTTACAAGGGGTGCGAGAACGACGTCTTGTCCATCGGCAGGGAGCTGAATGCCGACTACGTGGTGGAAGGAAATCTGCAGGCGACCGGTGATCAGGTAAGAATTTCCGTCCAGCTCGTGGATGCATCCAGCGGGGCGAGCCTGTGGAGTGCCCGTTACAACGAGACGGCCGGCAACATCTTCGAGCTGCAGGACGCCGTCACTGCGAGCGTGGTCAACGTCCTCGGGAATTGCTGCGGAAAGCTTCTAAGCTTCCGGCGCGACGTCCTCCGGCGCAAGAAGCCTGCGAGCCTGCAGGCCTACGACTGCTATCTCCTGGGCGAGGAGCACCTCGACCTCTTCACTCGCGCCTCGAACGCCGAGGCCATCCGGTTTCTATCGCGCGCAGTCCAGCTCGATCCAAAGCTCGCAAGAGCATGGACCGGATTGGGACTTGCCTACTCCACCGACGTCTGCAACGGATTTTCTGAAGACCCCACTTCCTCGGTTCGGCGCTTCGAAGAATGCGTAGAGAAGGCTCTGGAGCTCGATCCGCAGGATTTGGTCGCCCGGCTCTGCATCGCTGGGGTCAGAGCTGTGCGAGGCGACTTCGAGGGCGCTTTGAATGATCATGAAATAGTCCTTAAAGCCGCTCCCCATGACGCCGACACGATCGCAATGCTGGCCGGCAATGTGACGTTGGTCGCGGGCGAACCGGAGCACGGCTGCGAGTTGGCCAGGCGAGCCATCCGACTCAACCCCAACATCCCTTGGTACTATGGCATGCTGGGCCGTTGCTGCTTCGTCGCCGGCCTCTACAAGGAGTGCATTGCGGCCCTAAATCGAGCTCCGCCCCAATCGCCGGCGACGCTCCTGTTCATGGCGATGGCAGCCGCGATGCTCAACCGGGAAGAAGATGCGGCGCGCTTCGTCTCTCGTCTGAACGAGCCCCTCCCCGGATTTTTAGCGGAAACGTTCATACGAGGATATCCGGTCACAAACCCTCAGGCGCTCGCCGCCATTCGCGACGCAGCGAGAAGGCTATCCGCCGAAAGCATGACGTGAGGCTGCTTAGTCCGAGCAGCTTTTTCACCAGAGGCGGACGGAGGCCTCCGGCGGACGCTACTGGCCGCTTTCTCCCGGCGCTATCTAAATACGCCGACGAAGCCCATCGGCCAGGTACCTTCCTAGAGGCGTCACGCTCCCGGCTATCCATTGTATTTGAAACGGACGGGCTCGACTGTTCCGCGATTTTTGGAATTTATCATGCTCGGGATTGCCTTAGCTTTGGCGTCTCAACAAAAATGGGACAACGATGATCACCAAAAGCTTTATCGCGGCACTTATATTGATGATCGGAGGGGCAGGTACGGCCGCGTCGCAGTCGTCGTCAGCTCAAAAATCGATACGGAGGGAGAAGTACTCGGAAACATCATTCTCGACATGGTGGAAGCTGCGCGCATTCCGATCGTGAACCAAGTGGGACAAGGCGCGGGGCCGGTGCTTCGCAAAGCGCTTCTCTCCGGGCAGGTCGATATCTATCCCGAATACACCGGGAACGCAGCGTATTTCTTCAACACAGCAGGCAAGCACGGCTGGCGAGATGCGGCCCAAGCTTACGAGCAAGCAAGGAAGATGGATCTCGATGCAAACTGGATCGTCTGGCTGCAGCGCGCTCGCGCAAATAACACGTGGGGCATCGCTATCCGAGAGGACCTTGCGCAACAGCATGGGATAAAGAGTCTCTCCGATTTTGGCCGGTACGTCGCCGGCGGCGGCACGATAGTTTTGGCGGGTTCGTCGGAGTTCGTGACGTCGCCCGCGGCGTTGCCGATGTTCGAGAAGGTGTACGGATTCAAACTGAAGCCCGATAGTCTCATTGTCCTTGCTGGTGGCGACACCGCGGCGACAATTTCGGCTGCGGCCAATCAGACCAATAATGCCAATGCTGCGATGGTCTATGCGACCGATGGCGGAATCTCCGCCGGCGGACTCGTCCTGCTCGAAGACGACAAGAGCGCTCAGCCAGTCTACCAGCCTGCCCCGATCATCCGCCAGGAGACACTGCAAAAGCATCCCGAAATCGAAAAGATCTTGAAGCCAGTTTTCGAAAAGCTTGACCTCGACACGTTGCGGAACCTGAACGCTAAGGTTCAGGTGGACGGAGAGCCTGCAAACTCCGTTGCCACCCAGTTCCTGACAAAGTCCGGGTTCCTCAAATGACTTGCAGGTTTTTCTAACACCTGTTTAGAGGCGAGCGATGCCAGACGGGCGCGCAATCCGACACGGTGCTCAAACTCTAGCTGTTAATATCGACGCAAAGTCATGAATCGTAATGCGCCCCGCGAGATCCAGGTCGAACAGCACACCGTTGAGATCGATGGTGCAAAGCTGTTCGCGAAAGCCTGGACACCCCCGCGATTGGCAAAAGAGGAGCCGATCCTTCTGTTCCACGACTCGATCGGATGCACTGCCCTCTGGCGAGCCTTTCCGGAGCGCCTCGCGAAGGACACTGGTAGACAGGTTGTCGCGTACGATCGGCTAGGCTTCGGTGAATCAGATCCGCCTCCCAACGGGATAAAGTTCACGTTCGTTTCGGATGAGGCGCGAACAGTCATTCCAGAGCTTCTTGAGCGTTTGGAGATCACGAATTTTGTTGCCTGCGGCCATAGCGTCGGCGGCGCTATGGCAATCGAGACTGCATCCTCCTTAGGAAGGCGGCTTACCGCGGCCATTACGATTGCAGCTCAAGCTTTTGTTGAGGCGCGAACGCTCGAAGGGATCGCCCCAGGCTAAAAAGGCGATGAACTCGCCCGAAGCACTGGCGAAGCTCTCGCGGTATCATGGAGGCAAGGCGAAGTGGGCTTTAGACGCGTGGACGGAAACTTGGCTCCATCCCGCGTTCCGTTGCTGGAGCCTGGACGCAACTCTCCAGTGGGTCACTTGTCCGGTACTAGCAATACATGGTGACAAGGATGAATATGGCTCGACGGAACATGCGCGTCGTATCGCGCAAGCGAATTGCCGTGTTCACATTATGCCAGGTATTGGCCATGTCCCTCATCGAGAAAGCGAGGGGCCGCTTGTCGAGGCGATTGCGCAATTCCTCGCGTCGTTGCGCTGAGCCTAGGTGGTTCTCCGCCCGAATACGCGGATCGAAAAGTCGAGAAAACTTCGAAGCTTCGGTGTCACCCTACGATCTGGCGCGTAAAGGACGTGCAATGGTCTTGATGGAACGGAGTATCCCGGAAGGACAGAAACAAGTCGCCCCTCTTTCAAGGAATCCTGCACTATCTCAAGCGGTTGCAATATAATACCGAGGCCCGCCAGCGCCGCGCAAAGCAATGGCTCCCCGTGATCGGCCATAAATCGGCTAGTGATCGGTACGACTACGCGTCCCTCCGGGCCGTCGAAGGTCCATTGCGTCCTTAAATCGGTGTGCGAAAACCCAAGACATTCATGTTGCACGAGGTCTGATGGAATCTTTGGTGGTGCGTGCCGCTTAAGATAGTCCGGCGACGCGCATGCGGCGAGCTGATAGGGATTCAACGGGCGAGCGATCAGCCCGCTATCGGCCAGTTCCCCCACTCGAAAGACGACGTCGTACCCCTCTTCCACCAAGTCTACGGCTCTGTTGCTTAGTGTGAGTTCGACCGACACCTCGGGATACTCTTGCATATACTCCGGCAGTCGCGGCGCCAGAGTCCTCATTCCGAAACTGACCGGCGCGTTGATCCGCAGTCGTCCTGTGGGTATCGCGCGCGTTTCAGCCGCCATGCCTTCGGCCGCCTCGACCTCAGCCAGTATCATTTTGGCTCTTTCGTAAAACACGCGACCGAAGTCGGTCAGACTCTGGCGCCTTGTCGTTCGATTGAGGAGCTGGACGCCAAGGTGCTGCTCGAGCCTCAATACCTGCTTGCCCACCAACTGAGATGACATTTGGAGAGCGTCTCCGGCTGCACTGAACGACCCGAGTTCCGCCGCCCTTACGAAGGCGTCCATGCATTCAAGCCTATCCATTGCAAACGCCCCGTTTTTTTTCTTAATACAAACTACTTATTTATCGCGATTTTTTTCAAGTCCATTCTCATGCCGGTTTTGAGGTGAATGGAGCAGAGCAATGAAAGTCGCGGTAGTGGGAACCGGAAACATGGGCGCGGCGTTCGCGAAAGCCTTGGATGCCGCGGGGATAGAAATCATCATAGGGCACCGCGACTTCGGCAAGGCCGCGGCTTTGGCCGCAAAGATCGGCTCAGGCGTCGAGAGTGGTGGGGTCAGCACCGCAATCAAGGTCGCCGACATCAGCATTCTTGCACTTCCCTACCCCTCAATTCTGGAGGTTCTCCAGGCGGCAGGAGCGTTGGACGGCAAGATAATCGTCGACATCAGCAATCCGATCACTGCTGATTACAAGGACCTGTTGCTCGGACATACATCGTCAGCGGCAGAACAGATCCAATCTGCCGCGCCAACCGCTCGCGTCGTCAAGGCGTTCAACACAATCTTCGCAAACCTCATCCCGCGCCAAGGACGGAACGAGAAACTGGTGCAGGTTTTCGTCGCGGGGAACGATGCCGATGCAACGGCGCGGGTCCGGGGGCTAGCTGAGAAACTCGCCTTCGAGGCCATTGATGCAGGTCCTCTTACCAACAGCAGATTCTTGGAACCCATTGGCGAGATGAACATCCACTTCGGATTTTTCCTCGGTTGGGGTCCGACCGCAGCGCCCGCGTGGGTCCGCTTCTAGGATTCGACGCCTCGCCTGTTGGTCGCTTTAGTTGCGTGTTGATGCACTTCGAAAAAGGATTTCGTGATGACCATGATGAAAGCTGCGGTGGTTTCCGCACCGGGCGGACCCGACGTCCTCAAGCTGGAGCACCGGCCTTTGCCTGTTCCTGAGAAAGGATGGGTTCGTATTGCCGTCAAAGCGTTCGGCATAAATCGGTCTGAGATGTTCACCAGGCAAGGTCATTCGCCAAGCGTCACCTTCCCTCGAATCCTCGGGATCGAAGCCGTCGGGGTCATCGATGAGGCCCCAGGGGGTGAGTTCCAACGCGGTGAAATTGTAGCGACCGTGATGGGGGGTATGGGACGGCAGTACGATGGGGGGTATGCCGAATACACGCGCGTTCCGGCTCGTCAGGTGAGACGAGTAGAGACGAAACTGCCATGGTCAACACTTGGCGCACTTCCGGAGATGCTCCAGACAGCGTGGGGTGTCCTCTTTTCAGGCTTGCGACTGCAGAAGACCGATAGGCTGCTGATCCGAGGTGGTACGACGTCGGTCGGGATGGCGGCGATCTCTATCGCAAAGGCTTGGGGAGCCCATGTGAGCGCCACAACAAGGCGCAAGGAACGGGCACCGGCTTTGTGGGAATGCGGCTCGGACAGAGTAATTGTCGACGATGGGAAGATCTCGGCGGGAGCTTACCGATTCGACAAAGTGCTGGAATTGGTCGGCACCACTGCGCTAGAAGACTCTCTTCTTTGCGCAGACCGCGGCGGTCTCGTTTGCATGTCCGGAATGGTTGGGAACAAATGGGCGATCGATCATTTCGCGCCGATGGATTCCATTCCCAATCGCGTCTCACTAACAACCTATAGCGGTGAGCCAACCGATTTCCTCGAAATGCCATTCCAAGAGCTGGTTGACGATGTCGCAGCCGGCAGGCTGACGATACGCGTTGGACGCGTCTTCCAATTCGACCAGATCGTAGAGGCACACCAGTGCATGGAAGACAACGCAGCCGAAGGCAAAATTGTCGTCGTGATCTAAGGTGAAATCTGTTTCCAAACGGGCAAGTCCCATCGCCGCGCGCGACGCCACTGATCAACATCTACAGTTCATTTGAAAGGAACACAGATATGCCAGTAGTTGGAATGAGAAAGGCGGCCGTCGCCGCCGAGATCACCGATAGCATCACCAGGAGTACGGGGACGGACCCTAACTATAGAGGCGCTCCGCCATTACCTCCACGGTGTCCCTTGGGGGCAAGGAACGCGGACGAAAGTTATCGCGAACGAAGCTCCAGGAGCGTTGGAAGCACCGCGATTGCTGCCGTAGGAACGTCGATCTGTTCGGAAAGGCCGTCCAGGCACGCGATGATGGCCTGACTGGCATCCGGCCATTCGTCCGCCACTGCTTTGAAGTCTTCGGAGATCAGTGCGGTCCTCTCGGCGAGCCCATCTAAGCCCGACCAGGCATAGACATAGACGGCGTTCAACAGTGCGATTGCGGCACTACCGCTTTCTTCGCCCTCTGCGAGCTTGATCCGAACATGCGGCCAAGACCTAGCATTCTCTCGAGCAGTCCTTCGCACCCAGGCCGCGAAACCCGCGCGATCACCCTGCCGGCGACAAACCTTCGCGAAAACGTCGACGAAAGCACCGTAGCCCTGATCAAGCTTGTACATGTCGCTCTTGTCCGCCACGAGATCCAATCTTTCCCGAAACATCGACAGCCGCCTTGCGTCAACCTTGTCTATATCGATCAGAAGCGCTGCGAAGCCCGGACACAGCAGCGGATCCTGATCGACAGTCTCGGTCATGATCCGTTCGAGAAGGGCTGAGGGATCACGTTCCGCGAACGGATTGTCCGGCGCGATCCAACCTGCCTTCAACATTGCGACCGCCGGGTCGTCGGCGATCCAGTAGACGTCCGGAGCTTCGGCATGAGGAACAAGAACCTCAGGGTGCGGCGTCCAGCTTTCGACCAATCCAGGCTGCCCCACAAGTCCTTTGAACGTTAAGGGTACATCCATGCGACGCCGCAGCATCTCAGCTACCATCGCGCCTCGAAGACGCCCGCTGGAGAGCTTGAGCGTGCAATTGACAATCCACTGCTGCCAAACCTTGTCCCTCTCGTAGTCAAGGATCCGCGTCGGCGACTTGGAGGCCAGCCATCTGCGGAAGTTGGCCGGGTCCAGGCCTTCGATCGCAACGTTCCTTGTAAGCTGGTCCGCGTGAAGCCATACAAGGCAGAAAGCAAGCTCGGCCGGAAGCGACCGCCAAGTCTCGTCCGAAATCGCTTGTTTCGCACTGTGTCGAAGGGCTGCGAGAAAGAGCTTCGCATTCTCGTCGGCAAACCCGCGAGCCACTCGATCGTCCGGAACCGCCGTTCCAAGCATGGAGGCGCACTGTAGGCGGACGAAGAAAAGGTTTATGGACTCGAACTCTTCCGACCCGTCGTCGCTTTGCGCCTCGCCGAATTCCTTCAATAGTTCGTCCGGGAGCTTGATAGGAATGCTCGAAAGGCGATTGACAGCTTCCTCGATGCCAACGGTCGCCCGCAGTGAATGCATGGCTTGATCAAGCAGGGTGCGTCCGGATCCGCGAAAATCGCTCGGCAATCCGAGGAAGTTCAGAAGCTGCTGTGGAGCTGGTAGTTCAAAATCGGATGCCTGGATGGATTCCGAAGACGATGCTCGTTCCCACATGAGCTGCCGCGAACGAGCAAAGTCCGATCTCACGCGATCGAGGAAGGTCACGACCCGTTGCTCAACGTTTGGCTGTCGCGCAACATCGATCAGATCCACCGGGGATGACGCATAGCCACCAATGCTCTCCGTCGGCAGCGCGAGCAACATCTGTTCGCGCATAGCAACCTCCGGATAGACGAGAGCCATGATTGCATCCGGTAGCCGGATCCTGTGGTCGCCGACCAGAACGATGCCTGTTGGGCACCCCCCCTCGTCGATCTTCGGCTGCAGAATGCCACAGCCGTGGGGATGGAGCTCGACCGAAATCTGCGCCGTCGGCGACCGGTCCCATTGCTTTAGCGCGATTTCCAGCGTTCGAACTGCAATCTTCGTCTTTTCGTCAAGATCAAGCAGAAGCACCTGTTCGATGCCAAGCTCTTTCCCGATGTTCTTCCTGCATGTTATTTTGTCCGACCATTCGTCCGGCAGGAGGTTGAGGAAGTCGCGAACGACGCTCCGCATCCGGTTGCGGAAATGACTTTCGATGGAAGGGTCGATGTCTTTCGGTTTCTCAAGAACTCGAGCCAGCATCGACGCCAGCATGCCCGCAATTTCCTCGGCAGCTACGGGATCGGCCTCTGCCATGGGATTGACGACCGAACTCATCGCCCAATCCATGTAGCTCTGCCTGATCCCCTCAGGAAGTTCCGCGTTGCCAAGGTCGGAGTGGATCGGCAGGCTCAGCACCTGCACGACCGTAAGAAGAGCGAAGGTTCGGCGCGCGGCGGGATCTTCGGAGTTCGACGAATCCGGCAAGTATCCGAGCCGCAGGTTCGACCACGCCCAGTTCGACCTCGCAGCCAGATCTTGTTCGTCGCTTTCGCCTTGCCGCCACAGGCGCGCTGTCAGGTCGCGCACAATTCCAGCGATCTCGACTGTTCGTCGCGCCTCCCCGACGATCCGTCCTTCGCCATCGAGCTGCGGGTTTTGATTCGTGTATTTGAGGTTAAGGGTCTCGTTTGCGAACCATTGCCGCATCTTGACGAGGTCGCTGTTCTCGACAAGTGCGTTTCCTTCCACCGGTGCGCTTTCGATAAGAACAGCCATCTCCTCTATTTCGATGGGACCGAAGAGGTAACCCCACTCCCATAGGCTTGCTCGCAAGGACGCCAGCCTATTTTTGTCGAGAAAGCCCCGATCGGCGAGATGCGAAATGACATCGGGAAACGAGAACGCGCCTGGAAGCGGCTGGATCGACAAGGTACGGTCTTCGATCCAGAAATGGATTCGTTCGAACTCATCTTCAGAGGGAAGCGTTTCGACCAGGCACCTCGCATGAGCCGGAACTGCCGCCCCCTGCTCCACCACATCGTGCGACCTCACCGCGACTGTCCTCCACCGCGACGCCGTGAGCTTTTCGGAAACATACTTCAAAACGTCTCCGAGAACGCCCTTGACCCGTTCCTCGTCTTCCGCGTCCCGCACCTGGACGAACAAGCGGTCCAGATCGGATCTGAGTATATCAACAGGGATGGCGCGAGCCACCGGCTCAAGGACGCCCGCGTTTGCAAGATCTACGACCGCTCCTCCCCTCAAGCACAGGCGGTCCAACGTCGTCCGGGGCGTGGCTTCGGAAATTTCCAGCGCGCAAATAACGTCGTCGAACTGCGCCCGCGGAAGATGTCCTTCGAGGAAGGCTCGATCAACTGCAAAGGCGACAATAGCCTTGTCGTCCTCAGGTACCCCTTTTCGGACCAGAGCTATTTCGCGCGTCTCCGGATCAAACTCGCTCAGGACATGGACCGCGCTTTCGTGACGTATAATCGATCGAACCGCCGTGGCCGCGGCTGGGGACACTGCATGGAGCTTGGGCTCGGTTAACACCAGCGCTTCAGGAAGTGACGGAGGGATTTCAATCTCGAAGGCTTCGTCCAGCTCGTCAACGATTCCTGCCCGCCATGCCATTAGCAGCCCGCTCAGATCTAGCCTCAGAACAGGTCTTGCGCCCTTCAGTTCTAACCGCGGTTCATACGCACCGGAATGGAGCATCATCGGCAGCTTGTCTCCCAGCCGGCTTTGTCGGAATGCAGGGTCGGCAAGGAAGAGCTTCACGTAGTCCTTTGCCTCGTGCCTCATTGCGGCCGCAGCCGGAACCCGACCATAAAGCCAGTCATCGAGATCGCTACGATACTCCTTCGCGCTTTCTTCCAGGACTGAATATGCGTCTTCAATTCGTTCGAACTTGCGGAAGGATCGACTGCTCGTCTGTGCGACCATCAATCGGCGTATCATCGTGTCCTGGAGATCGGTCAGCCCCAGTCGGCTGGAGAGGTCAAGGACTGCGCCCGCGAGTTCCTCCGAGATCCTCTCTCTTGGCAGCTCCTCAAGGGCACGACGCGCGATTGACGGCGCGTAACTCTGCAACGCCATCGCCACCTGAACGGCCTTGCGTTCGTCGATGCCCCCCGCGTCCAATACAATTTCCGCTTGTTCCTTCACACGGTCGAGGGCACCAATCTTCAGGAAGGCAGTCAGCAGTTCGTCGCGAAGCTGAGGGTCATCTTCCTCACGGATCAGCGCCTGGAGATCCTCAATCAGTTCCTTGTGACTTCCGAGAGCTTCCCACGCCTTGACCCTTACGTACACGAGCCGCCGGGAACGCTCGATGCCCGCCGCGCCTGCATCGTCGAGTAGTGCGATAGATGCCCGAGGGTCGCCGGTGTTCAGTGCGGCCGCGGCTGCCAGCTCGACGCCGCGGGCTGTACGAGTCTTCGTCAGCTTGGCCCGAAGACTGTCAACCTGCGCGAACGCATCACGCGAGGCTAGAAACTCAGCGCCCGCTAGCAGATCTTCGGCGCCCACCTCGTCGGATCTCAGGAACGCCTCGAGAGGCGCAAGGTCGCTCGTATTGACAGCATGTCGGATAGCTGGCGTCAGTCCCGATGACGGATCGACGCCGCTGTTCGAAAACTGGATGCGCCAGTAGGCAAAGAACTCGGCGGCTTCGGGAAACTGACTGCCGAACTTTTCGAGCACCGCCAAGCCGCGATCGGGGCGGTTCCCATTGGCCGACAACAGCGCCAGCACCGCGACGTGACCAGGCTCTCCGTTGCCGTCTCTCAACGCATCTCCGAGGAGCTTTTTGATGCGGCCCATGCGGATTGGCAGCCTGTACTTCAATGCCCAGACGATGACCGCGGGTTCGATTTTGCCCCTGGAGAGAAGCGAGCGCGCAAAGGCTCGACCGAGCGGCGTCGTGTCGGGGTTAAGAAGGAGGGCTGCGAGCTTCCACACCTCCGCCTCTCCCTTGATTTCCCCCTCTGCGGTCTCAACAAGACGGTCGAAGTCGTTGCCAGCCTGCACCAGCAACGCGCGAGCTTCGGAACTCGAAATAACCAGCGACTTGCTTATGGGATTGGGGGCGCCGGCGAACTGCGGCGTATGGCCTTCGGCAAGGGCACACGCAACGCGCATGCTTCCGCGGGTCAGCAGCGCCATCGCGCCATCCGGCTCCTTCGCGGCCGCGGAAACCGCCAGATTGAGCGCCTCGCTCCTACTGCCTCCTCGAATAAAAGTGGCGATCGCCCGAAGGCGAAGTCCTTCCGAGGAAACGTCGTCGCCGACCAAAGGACGCAAGACGTCGAGGGCCTCCTTTGGCTTGCCGTCTTCGAGCAGGAGCGCGGCCATCAGTTCCCGCTCCCGCCGTCCCTCAGGCGACTTCAAGTAGTCTTGGGCAGCCTTCCCCGTCTTCGTAGCGCGGACGAAAAACGCATGTGCGCTTCTATCGGGGGCGGGCTGAAAACGATCCGCGTCATCGAGAAGCCGGGCGGCAGCATCGACATCCCCCTCGCCAAGAAGCACCATGGCGACCGCGCGGAGACCTTTCGCCTTCGTCTCTGCATTGGCGCCGCCCCATACGAAGGGATTGGCCTGGGCGTCTTCGAGCCACGTTCGCACGGCCGACCGTCGTCCTCTCCGCAGGGCAGCGATCGCCTCTTCCAAGCTTTTTGACAAAGCTTCCGAAAGCGGCGCTGTGTAGAGGGATTCGATCTGCGAAAGCAGGGCGCCCTGTCCGACGGTGAATCCTTTCGGCGTGAAGGGAGCGCTCGCGGCGGCTAGAGCGACGCCCGTGGGAACGTCGGCTGATAGCGCCCTCACCCAAGCGTCGTTGAAGTATCGGTCTACGAGCGCAGGATCCTTTCGGAACAGGTCCGAGATGAACGGTGAATCCCAGAGGGTGAACTTGATCCCCCGCTCTGCCAGTTGTCTTGCAAGAATGCGGGCGTCGTCATTCAGGTCGTCATCATTGGATTCAACCGTGACAGCAAGTATGAACTGCTTAACACCCTTGTCATGCCAGTGGCCATCAAGGTGCGTCGTGAATTCCCCCATCCACTTTCGGACTTCCCAGGCCTTGATGTCCTTGTAGCATTTACAGGAGACCACGACGAAGGGCTCGTGGAGGTCGTTGAATACTTCGACATCGACGCCAAACTGCTCCTGGCCGTTCCTCCGCTTGAGGGCGACCCGTTGGCCCGGATGTTCTACCCGAAGCAGGTCGCGGCACAATTCTTCAAATTTGCGGCTTCCAACGTCGACCAGCGGCAAAACTGCGTCTCGGTGAATCGAAGGAAGCGTTATGGTCAGCGCCGCCGGGGTCTCATGCAGTCTCGGTTGCAACTCGGCGGTCTTCTTGATTGTGGCTCTGCCGGTCATGACTCGTCCTCGGGATCCGCCATTTATCCAAATCCGGATGCCTAGATGCAACTGTTCGTCGGTAATCCACAACTCTTACATCGCCAGTCCCGCTTCATACCGATGCTCCGAGAAAGGAGGCTTCGTTCCTTTGGGTGGTGGCAGCAGGCGGCATGGATTCTCTTCCGCCCCGAAATACGAGGGCACAAGACATCCAACTGGCAGGAACATCGACCTCTTCCGTCCGTTCGTCTTTCATAAACGGACACCGGAGGAGATTTCCATGACCAATCTCTATGACGAAGGCGCGCCTACCATTGCAGGACACAGCGCCAAAAGCACGCTGACGGCGTTCTTCGACTCCAGAAGCGACGCCGAGACGGCGATCGACAAGCTGAAAGACGCGGGCGTTACCGACGTGCGCCTGATGCCCGGCTACGAAGCCGGGGATGATGGTCCGGCAGCCGCCGCACAAGGTTCCGGATTCTGGGCGAGGCTGGAAGATTGGCTTTTCCCGGACGAAAATCGTGACGTGTACGCCGAAGGTCTGTGTCGCGGTGGCTTTCTTGTCTCTGCATCCGTCGATGCGGTCACCTACGACACCGCGCACGACATCCTTGACAACGAGGGCGCTATCGATCTCGACGACCGCGCGGACATCTGGCGGATGGAAGGCTGGACACCCCGCCGCGACCAGCAGGCGGCCGCTTCCAAAGAGGACGTCTTCCAGGCCGACGCGGCAGCAGTCGCCGCGACGGGCGGCGGCCAATACACGCGTAGCGCCGGGGCGACTTCGCCACGGGTCCGCGCGTACGAGCTGGCCGAAGAACTCCCCGACGACGTGGTCGACGACGTTCTTCCCACGGGCCATCAACGCGACGTGTCCGAAGGCGACCGTCCTGCTGAAGATCAGATGACGCAGAGCCAGTCGATCGACGACCTGCGTCAGAGCCAGATGCTGCCGGGCAGCCGCTGACCGGCACGCGCCGCCGAGCGAGGGTGGGCTCTGCCCTCCCCCATTGCTCCCTTGACGGGAAGCCGACCGACTCCATTCTCTTCAGTCCCCGTGCTGCCGACATAAATCTGGATCCGCCGAAGACGGGTGAAGCAGATGAAATTCGCTTCGCCCTGGCTTCGGAAGCCGAGCTCAATAATGGTTTGGTATTGAGCGCGACGTACGGGCGGACAGGTGCTATTCCTGCCAGACCCTTGTTAGGATCGCGATATGAGCCGATTTGAAGTTGCCGAAGCCGCCGTGACCGAAAAACTGCGCGCACTGAAGCTGAAGCCCGAGATGACGATTAACCTGTTCGACCTCGGGGTTCCACTGAACGCAGCCGGGTTCTCGCAGGAAGAGATCATCGCAGTCCTGTATGCGCTGGAGCAGGACAAGCTCCTCGAGTTTGCTCCTGGAAACAGGCTCCGGCTCCTGAAGCGATTGCCCTGACGGTTTCATCCCGAATGCCGTCAAGTCGCGGTCAAAGGCTCCTGAGAGCAACCGACGACTTCGGTGCTCAGTTCGCAGTATCGAGAGATGCTCCCTTGATCACGGTTCCTTCCGAGCGACCACCTGATCCATGTCAGCGATGATATCACTCAAGTCCACCACTCTGCCCGCGGCTGCTTGCTCGCTCAAGGCGTAAATACAAATCTCGGATTGCCGAGGCCCAAATCGGCATTGCTCGAGCATGGAGTAGAAAGCCAAGCTCTCATCCGACACCGAGCTTGTCTGATGGTGTACACGGTGAATTCCATTCAGTCCTCACAGCGGCCTGACCAGGCCCATCGTATCACGGGCGAATCCTTGTCCACAGTAGGCGACCCTACGACTTTTCAATTCGCATCTGACGGTCGACGACAAGCTCCGCCGCCAAGCGCGTCAGCCGTGCCTTGTCTTTTGCGAGGAGCTCCTTTGTCGCCCGGTATTCCCGTGCGAGAATTCCATCGACTTCGACACGAAGCTCCGGCGTCGGCATGAAGGAATCATCGACCCTGTCGGCCCCGACCTGATAGCGAAGCGACTTTCCCAGCCCATAGCTCGCAACAAGCCGATAAGCGAGCCGCGTCGCCTGATCGAGATCGCTTCCTTCGACGCCGGCGGCGCCAATCGACCTGTTTCCGAACACCACTTCCTCGGCGGCGGTGCCACCAAGCAAAGTACGCATCTTCGCGAGGAGATCCTTCTCCGTCGGCAACGCCCGATTGCTCATCTTGTAGTGAACTCGGCCCCCGTCCTGAACGGCTTCACCCTCCACCATATGGGATTCGACGCGGATGTTGATTACCTGCGCCGTCCCCGATGACATCGCCATCAGGGCATGCCCGATCTCGTGTACGCAGATGCGGTGGACGACTTCCTCCGGGAGCGGAACCTTCGCTGGGAGGACGGCTTTGACGTCCTGCAAGCTCAGCACGCCCTTTCGAACTCTTGCCGCGCGCTTAGCTCTCCGAGCGAGTCTCTCGAGGTCCGCGGGCGTTGCCAGCATCAAGTTGTCGGTCACCTCGCGAAGTTCGGTCGCCGATAGAACGTGCTGAAAATGATAAGAGAGGATCTCGGCGCGCTCTTCCTCCTCGGGTAGATCGAGATAGACATGCGCTTCCAAGCGTCCGGATCTAAGGATCGCATTGTCGATAAGGTGGCCATAGTTCGTCGCACCGACGACAATCGTTCCGGGCTGATCGAGCGCATGCGTCGTCAGCTCCAAGAAGCGGCCGATGACGTTGCCTTCGTAAAACGTATGGTCCGAGCGCATTCGAGCGCGATCTCCGATGGCGTCGAGCTCGTCCACGAACAGGACGGCGCCGCGGTGTGACGTTGCATTGGAGAAGGACGTGGACATCGCCTTGAGCATGTCGCCTAGGTGTCCATGCCTGGAGCCTTGCCACTCGCCTACGGATGTAGCGACGAGCTCGAATCCCAGCTCGTTCGCGAGCGCTGTCGCAAAAAGCGTCTTGCCGGTTCCGGGTGGACCGATAAGGGCGACGCCCCTGTCGACGTCCGACCAAGGAATTTTGTCTTCACGCCAGTCGGCGACGTCTCGCTTAATCGCCTCGACCCAAGGTCGCACCGGACCATAGCCCGGCAGTTCTGACAGCGTTGGAGTTCGGGGCGCCGTCGCGTCGGTCTTTGCCAGGCTAGATAGATCCAGACCCGAAAGGGAATGTCTAGCCGTAAGCCCTATAATCACTTCTGCGGGCTGCTGCGCTATCGCTTCCGCGAGGGCCATGTCGACATCTTCGCCGCCGATCACTTTGCGGGCAGCGACGATGTGTCTGGCCGTGGGTGGCGGAATGTCAACAATTACGTCCGCGGCCAGCTCCAACGCGAGCGGTACGGCGTCCCTCGATGGCGCAAGGTAGATCGCCTGATGTTCCGGCCGGAAGACCGTGACATCCTCGATTCCCTTCGCGGTCGACCGTCTCGACCGTTGGTCGATGATGTGAACCGGACGGCGGAAGTCGTCATTGTAGAAGCCACGCCCACCGCCCAGTAGGACGCTAGCGGCAGCTTTGGCGTGCCAGATCCACTCAGGCTTAACGATGCAAATCATGAGTCCCTTGGCATTGCTCCGGAACTGCGGAGTTTTTCTGAGAGCCGCTCTGAGCGCAGAGAGCATGAGGAACTTCGCCGGAGCGGTGCTGGTCTCGGCGAAGAGCTGCTTGTCGAGGTGGTGACGCATGTCAGCTCTCCGTGCCAGAGAAGAGGCGAAAGGCGTTTTCACCGAAGGGCCTCGATATTTCTGGTGTCAACAATTTCAGATCTCCGTTCTTCGACACGCGGTCCGACCGTCCCTGTCGGGGAACGACGCGCGCGGACGGGCAAGCGGCCCGTGGTAGGATTAAGGATTGTTCGCGTCGCGTCTTCCGAACCGTCGCGTTCAAGCGGCGCAGAGAGGACGTAAGACGGAGCCTGTGGTGAGGCCGTAAATCGATCGCCCCTGTGGATGACGCGGTTCCAAACGCATCTGACGCAAGGATTCGGCATGCGCGCATCGACCTCTCGTCGGATCGCCGCTGGCACCCGCGGATGAATAGGCACGAAGGATTCGATCGTGTCCGCTCAAATCCTCGAGAATCTCGTTCAGTTTATCATTCCGCGCTCAATGCTCACCTCATGATCATATAGCTCATGTAGTGATCTTTATGTCATATCGGAAGAATTGTCAACAACTGAGGAAGTCGGACGGCGCCTTTCTAAGCAGACCACTCAGCCACCCCGCCGAGCTGATTCAAAGCAAGGATTCGGACTTGCCTCCCACCGGGCAGATTTTTTACCCACAATAGTTGACAATGTCCACGATTTGTGCAAAATGTTTGCCCCTCGATTTTTTGGTTGCCGGCAGCGTTAGCCTGGGCTAATATTAGAGTGCCGCTAAGATAAGGCACATCGGGCAGCCCGCTCGAGACGGCATGGCCGTATCAACCATTTGTATGGAGCTTCCAAATGACGACTACCGAGAACGAGGAAGACGAGCCAGGTTTCTATTCGCGCCGACAGGTGTCGGAGCTGACAACGCTTTCACGAACGACCCTCTGGCGGTACGTGCGCGAGAAGCTGTTTCCGAGACCGGTCAAACTGGTGCGCAGAAAGACCGCCTGGTGGCGGCCGGACGTGCACAGATGGATGCAAGAGCAGCGGAAATAGGACTGATGCCAGCCGACCCCTGGCCGCAGCGCGACAATGCCGTCGCGACACCCCGCCTCCTCGGCCCGCAGCGGGCCGGAGTGCGCGGCACCGCGCCGCCGGGCAGCTCAGGCCGGTCTCGCGTGGCGAGGCGCTCCGCGGGCTTCTGCGTGGCGGCCTCGCCCCTCCGAATAGCCGGGCGCTGCCCAGAGCGTCGCCCAGAGGCTCTTCAGATCACCCTGTCCGTCGTGGATGATACCACAAGTGCTTGGAAGAATTGGCAGGGGCAGAGGGGCTCGAACCCCCGACCTGCGGTTTTGGAGACCGCCGCTCTACCAGCTGAGCTATACCCCTTTACGCTTTACATTCAGCTTCTTGACCGACTGGCCGCGAAGCGCAACTGCAAGCATGGCGCTCCCTTTAAGGCGGCAGCACAGGATTGGCAAGTGCGTTTTTCTATTTTTCCAATCCTGCGTCGCGGGAAAGGCCTGCGATCAGACTTTCACGTATTTGCGCCAGTCGTGCTCTTCCTTGAATCCAAGTACTTCGCGGATCTTGCGGTTGGAGAGCAGCCCCTCGTATTCGCCGATTTCGCGCGTGAACGGCACGTTCGGATAGAATCGCTTAGCAAGCTCCCTCGACGGCGTATTGGCCGACACCGTGTCATTCGCGGCGTTGAAGACCTGGAAACCCAAGCCGTCCTTCTCAATGCAGAGATGGCAGATCTGCCCGAGGTCGCGGGCGTCGATATAGCTCCAGGCGATACGCTTACGCATTTCAGGATTAGCGAAATAGGTCGGGAACCTCTCGTACTCGTGCGGCTCGATGACGTTGCCGATGCGCAGCGCGTAGATGTCGAAGCCGGAGCGTTCGGCAAAGGCGCGGGCCGTCGTCTCGTTCAGCACCTTGGAGAGACCATAGGAATCCATCGGATTGACGTCGTAGTCCTCCTCCAACGGAAACTGGTGGAAGTCGCGATGGCCCTCCGCAAAGCAGACGCCGTAGGTCGTCTCGCTCGAGGCGACGATGATCTTGCGGATGCCGAGCTTCACCGCCGCTTCGATGACGTTGTAGGTGCCCATCGTGTTGATGCGGAAGGTCTCGTTGTCAGGCTTGATGAGGATGCGCGGGATCGCCGCGAAATGCACTACTGCGTCGAAAGGCTGGACGCCCTTCCCTGCATCCATGTCCGGAAAGTCGCGATGCATCGAAAGCGCATTGAAGACCTGGCCGCTGTCGGTGATGTCGGCAATCAGATTGGTCACACCGGGGCTATCAAGCGGCACCAAGTCGACGTTGTGAACCTCGTAGCCGGCGTTAACCAGCCACGGCACCGAATGGCGCCCCGCCTTGCCCGAACCGCCTGTGAAGAGAATACGCTTTTTCATAGTGTCCTCCGCATATGAAATCGGAGGGATAGATAAACGCTTTGCACCCAAGCGCAAGACCACTGCTCGCATTGCGTTGGCACCATGGGCGACTTCCCCATTCACAAGAGCAGGCAAAGGAAAAGCCCCGCTGTTTCCAGCGGGGCCTTCTTAAATCCAGATAATCCGAAGATTACTCGACGATGGAGGCAACGATGCCTGCGCCGACCGTACGGCCGCCTTCGCGGATAGCGAAGCGCAGCTTTTCTTCCATCGCGATCGGAAC
>NZ_JACHYW010000031.1:0-79101 GCF_014193145.1 Rhizobium sp. BK060 | reverse complement strand
CGCGGGCCATGCGGTTGATGCAGCGGGGTCTGACGGAACAGCGTGCATGTGGATCGGCCTGCAATGGCCGCGGCCCCTGGTGGAATGCCGGGGCCCGCCACATGAACGATGCCTTCCGCAAGGCTTTCTTTGACCAATGCGGGCTGATCTCTCTCCAGCAGGAACTCAGACGTCTAAACAACGCTTCATGAACCGCCCTGTACGGAACCGTTCGCACGGTCGTGTGGGAGGAGGGACGCCGCAAGGCTCCCTCCTACCCGATTCAGGTGGTCGAATCCGGCTTAGAACTCTTCCCAGTTGTCCTGGGCAAGCGCTGCTGAGCCGTGCGTTTGAGGAACCGCGCGCCGTGGTGCCGCTGCTGCTGCCTGGCGATACGTCGGTGCGCCGGTTGGCGCGCGCATTTGCTGAGCCGTCGAGCGCAGTGCCGCAGCGTGACCCATGCCGGATACGCGGAAGCGTGTCACGAGTTGCTTCAGCGTCTGGGCTTCATCGTTGAGCGTGACGCTGGCTGCCGTCGTTTCCTCGACCATGGCGGCGTTCTGCTGGGTAACCTGGTCCATCTGGTTCATGGCCTGGTTGATCTCCTTGAGGCCGATCGCCTGTTCGCTGGCCGAGGCAGAGATCTGGCGGATGAGGCCATTGATACCCATCACCTGCTCGGAGATCTTGTGCAGCGTGTCGCCGGCGCGGCCAACCAGATCGACGCCTTCCTTGACCTGCACGGCCGAGGTGTTGATGAGCGTCTTGATCTCCTTCGCGGCATTGGCGGACCGCTGCGCCAGCTCGCGGACTTCCTGCGCGACGACGGCAAAGCCCTTGCCGGCTTCACCGGCACGTGCTGCTTCGACACCGGCATTCAGCGCCAGCAGGTTGGTCTGGAACGCGATCTCATCGATGACGCCGATGATGCGCGAAACCTCGGTGGAGGATTGCTCGATACCCTGCATCGAAGCAATCGCTTTGCGCACCACTTCGCCCGACTTCTCCGCATCCTCGCAGGCGAGGTTGACGTTATCGGCAGCGGTACGGGCATTCTCGGCGCTCGAATTAACCTGTGCGGTGAGCTCGTTGAGCGCTGCCGCTGTTTCTTCCAGGCTTGCTGCCTGCTGCTCGGTGCGCTTGGCGAGATCGGAGGCGCTGCCGCTGATTTCACTCGTACCGGAGCCGATGTTCACGACGCTGAGATTCATCGTCTTGATGGTTTCCTCGAGGCTTTCGAGCGCCGCGTTGAAATCCTGCTTCAGCTTGGCGTATTCGCCAGGGAAGTCCTCGGTGATGCGATGGCCGAGATTGCCTTGCGACAGCTCCGACAGGCCGGAGCCGACGATCGAGACGATGTGACGCTGCAGCGTAACCGACTGCTGCCGCTCCGCCTCCGACCGGCCGCGCTCGGCCTCAGCTGCGTCACGCTGGTTGTTCGCCTCGGCTTCAAGGCGCTGCGTGTCGGCGAGGGCAAAGCGGAAGCCTTCAAGGGCCTTAGCAACGGAGCCGATTTCGTCGGCGCGACCCTGGCCGGCAACCGGATGCTCGTACTTCCCGTCGCTGAGCGCCTTGACGCTGGCGACAAGACCACCAATCGGGCGCTGAACGAACGCGCGGACCGCGAAGTAGAGGGCGATCATGACTGCGGTAAGCACGAGGATGCCTGCGACGACCATCATAAGGGTCTGATCCTGAACGGGCGCGTTGATGGCAGTGTGTGGCACGTCTACGAGGATCACCCATGTCGTGTTCACGTCGGGCAGGGCGAAGGGATAGACGACGCGGTCGAAGGGTTCGTAGCCGTCGAAAGTCAGGTTCTTGACGACCGCAGGCTGCAGCGTCGAGAGCGCACTCTTCACCGCATCCGCGCCTTCGCCGTCATAATCCTTCATCGAGAGATCGGCGATCGGCGCGACGATCCATTTGCCGGTCTGCGAGAGTAGCGTGACGCGGCCGGAGCCGAAGGGGTGGAGCGTCGAGAGCTTGTCGCGGAGCGATTTCAGCGAGATATCGACGCCGCCGACGCCGATCAGCTTGCCGCCGGACACGACCGGATAGGCGATCGAGGTCATCGCCGTATTCTCGCCGGTCGTCGTCTCAGCATAGGGCGGCGTGAGCGCTCCCTTCATGCTCTGCGCGGCGAGCGCGTACCAGGCAGCCTTGTAGTCGGACTCGAACGTGGAGAAGGTGAAGCCGCCATCCTTGCTCTTCGTCCAGTACGGGTTGAAAGTACCATCCTTCGCGGCACCGAAGTCGATTTTGCCAGCCATGCTGGCCGACTGTCCGTCGAAGGCGTTCGGCTCTTCGGCGAACCAGCTACCGAAGGCGAACTGGTTACGCTCGACGTTTGCCTTCAGCATGTCGAGAACCGCCTTGCGGTCGAGATATTTGCCCTCCTGACCGCGGCCGATCGCGCCAGCCATGGAGCGTGCCGCCCCTGCCAGTTCACCGACGGAAGAGGCGACCTCGTTGGCGATCGACTTCGCTTCCAGATTGGCCTGGTCCATGGTGAGTGTCTGGACGCGGTTGCGCGTCTCACCGATGAGAAAGAAGTTGGAAACGAGGAGGACGAGGGCGATGGCAATGCCGGTAATGAGGATAAGCTTGGCTGCAAGCGATTTCATGCGAAAGACGAACATGGATTCCTCGGGGAGCAAGGATGTGCCGGACGAGGGCATTCATCGGCACAGGGAGAAGGGCGTCGCCCCCTCATGGAGCAGCGGTTACAGAAGCCGGTCCCTGGGAGAGATCCGGTGATGCTGGAACATCGTCGGAAACCTCTTAAATTTGAATGAAATCCAACGAAAATCGATGGAACCTGAGGCAAGCCGCTACGCTATGTCGCGGGACGAATTGCCCTATAGCTCGTTTGCGACTTCGGCGTTCGAGGGGATCGATGGCTGGGCGCCCTGCTTCAGGCAAGCGAGCGAGCCGGCGACGGCCGCACGCCGCAGGGAGGCCTCGAAATCCAGCCCTTCGTCCAGGCTCGCCGCGAAGTAGCCGCAGAAGGTGTCACCGGCGCCGACCGTATCGACGGGCTCGATCTTCAACCCCTTGGCACGGGAAATGACACCATTGCGGATCGCGATCACGCCGTCTGCGCCGAGCGTTACGATCAAGGTCTGCCCAGTTTCCGCATTCAGCCGTTTCAGTGCGGCTTCGCGATCATCTGCCCCCATGTTTTCCTGGCCGGCGAGGCGCTCGAACTCTGTTTCGTTAGCAATCACAATATCGGAAAGGCGGCCGAGGCGCGGCGCATCGTCGATCAGTGGGGCAAGGTTGAGCACGGTCGTCACGCCTTTGGCGCGGGCATCGGCCAGCGCCCGCTCGACGGCCGGAACCGGCACTTCGAGCTGAAGCATCAGGATGTCGCCTTTGTTCATGGCATCGATCGCTGCATCGGCATCGCCCGGCGTCATCGTGCCGTTCGCACCGGGCACAACAGCAATCATGTTTTCGCCGTCGCCACCGACCAGGATCAGCGCGGTTCCGGTCGGCTCGTCGACCTGCTTGACGGTTTCAAGCCCCGTGCCGGCCTCCTTCAGCAATACGAGCGCCGGCTCTGCGAAGCCATCCCGACCGACGGCGCCTGCCATGTGAACGGTGCGCCCGGCGCGTCGCGCGGCAAGCGCCTGGTTGGCGCCCTTGCCGCCTGCCGCCGTCGAGAAGCCATTGCCAGCGACCGTTTCGCCGGGCTTCGGCAAGCGCGCCGTGGTGGCGATGAGGTCCATATTGATGGAGCCGAAAACTGTGATCATGGTGTCCCGTCCGATGCTTTTCTTAGGCGCGACACTGCCCGAAGGCCTTACTCGTCGTCAACCACCCTGAGCTTGAGAAGCCCGCTGCGGCTGTCGACGGATTTCGGCGCCGGGTCATTATCTCGTGCCGTGGCCTTGCCGCTGTCGCCGCCCTCGAATTCCAGAGCCTCGATCTTCGCGCCGCGCTTGGTGAGCTTATCGGTGGAGGTAAGGATCTGGTCGACATCCCTCTGGGTCATGGAAAAATGGCTCTGCAGCTTGCGCACGCGCTCGTCGAGGCGGCCGAGATCGTCCATCAAGCTCGCGACCTCGCCCTGAATGACATGCGCCTGGGCCCGCATTCGCTGATCCTTCAGCACGGCCTGAATGACCTGGATGGAGAGCATCAGCAGCGAAGGTGACACGATGACGATGCGCGACCGGTGTGCCTTCTGCACGATCGCTTCGAAATTCTCATGGATCTCGGCAAAGATCGATTCCGACGGCACGAACATGAAGGCTGTGTCCTGCGTCTCCCCCTGGATCAGGTATTTCTCCGAGATGTCGCGGATATGCGTCTCCATGTCGCGGCGGAACTGCTGCGACGCAACCTTGGCTCCATCCGGTCCGCCCGCGTCTCGGATCGCGTTCCAGGCTTCGAGCGGGAATTTCGCGTCGATCACCAGCGGCGGCGCGCCGTTCGGCATGCGGATCGTGCAGTCGGGACGCGAGCCGTTGGACAGCGTTTGCTGGAATGCATAGGCGCCCATCGGCAGGCCATCGGCGACAATCGTCTCCATGCGTGATTGGCCGAAAGCGCCGCGCGTCTGCTTGTTGGAGAGGATCGCCTGCAGACCGACGACGTCCTTCGCCAGCGTCTGGATATTGCTCTGGGCGGCATCGATGACGGCAAGACGCTCCTGCAGCCTTTGCAGGTTCTCGTGCGTCGATTTGGTCTGTTCACTGATCGTCGTGCTGACGCGCTGCGACATTCCGTCCAGGCGCTGGTTGATCGCCTGGTTGAGTTCGGACTGCCTCGAGCCGAACACTTCGGCCATCGTCGACATGCGCCCATGGATCTCGGCCTGGATCTTCAGAAGCTCGGCCATGCGGGCGTCCGTCTCGGCGGCACGAAGGTTCGCGACCTCGGCCTGCTCGCGCCGCACCTGTCCGCTGCGGACAAGGAGGACGGCCAGAAGCAGGATCAGCGCGGCGATTGCGCCTCCGGCAAGGGCCAGCATGGCGGGGCTTATCTGCGACAGGGCGAGGAGAAACGACTCAGAGCTGGTGTTCATGCTGGCAACAATAGCAAACTCAAATGAGATATCCAGATCAAAACGTGAACAACCCACAAGCTTTCCGGCAAACTAGATGACATCAGAGAGCAAACGGCAGCTGACGAATCGGAAGCGCATTTAACCATTGCTCAACCATATTGAGCAAAAGCTCTGCTCAATTTTCCTTTCAGCATCAATCGCAAAGCAGAGACATCATGACCAGCCAGCAGTCCGACAGCGCGCTCAAGCAACGCCTCGATTTCATCGAGTTGGATGATGGAGCCCGCACGGCGCTTCGCGAGATGCGCCCGGCGATCGCGGAGCTGCTCGGCGGCGCCCTCGACAAGTTCTACGCGAAGCTGGCGAAGACATCCGAGGTCGCGGGCTTCTTTGCCGACAAGGCGCATATGGGGCACGCCAAGAAGCGCCAGGAAGATCACTGGGCCAATCTGGCCGGCGGCAACTTCGACGAGGCCTATGTGAAAGGCGTGGTTGCGGTTGGCAAGACGCATGCCCGCATCGGCCTCGAACCGCGCTGGTACATCGGTGGCTATGCCTTGCTGATGAGCGAACTCGTGAAGGGCCTCATGGCCAAGCAGTGGCCCTCGATGTTCGCCAGGCAGCAGGGCAAGGTGCTGGCCGAGAAGCTCGCCGCCGTTATCAAGGCCGCGATGCTCGATATGGATTACTCGATCTCGGTCTACCTCGAAGCACTTGAAGAGAAGCGCCGCAAGCTGGACGAAGAGCGGGCGAAAGCCGAGCAGGATCAGGCAATCGCCCTCGATCATCTTCGCCGCAGCCTGGAAGCGCTTTCGAACGGCGATCTCGAGGCGACGCTACCGCCCGACCTCCCCGGCAATTTCAAGGGCATGGCCGACGATTACAATCGCGCGGTCGCTGCTCTTCGTACGTCCTTCGCGTCGGTACGGGCAACTTCGGGTGAAATCCTGCGGGGCACGGACGTGATTGCCAAGGCCTCGGATGATCTTGCATTGCGCACGGCGCAGCAAGCCGCCGGCGTCGAGGAAAGCTCGGCGGCACTGCAGCAACTCTCGGTCAGCGTCGGCCAGACGGCCGCAAACGCCGAAAAGGCATCCGGTGCTGTTCGCGAGACACAACAGAAGGCCAAGAGTTCGGGCGAACTCGTCACCAGCGCCGTTTCCGCGATGGCCGGCATCGAAAAGTCATCGACCGAGATCGCAAAGATCATCGGTGTGATCGATGAGATTGCCTTCCAGACGAACCTGCTGGCGCTGAACGCCGGCGTTGAAGCTGCGCGTGCCGGCGACGCAGGCAAAGGTTTTGCCGTTGTGGCTCAAGAAGTCCGCCAACTCGCGCAACGCACCGCCGATGCGGCCAAGGAGATCAAGAACCTGATTTCGGAAAGCTCGTCACAGGTGAACGAAGGGGTCGACATCGTCAGCAGCACCGGCGAGGCACTGAACGACATGATCAACCGCATCGATATCATCAACCGCTTCGTTGCCGATATCGCCGCCGCGGCACGCGATCAGGCTACCGGTGTCAACGAGGTCAGCGTCGCCATTCGCAACATGGACACGATCACGCAGCAGAACTCGGGTATGGTCGAGAATACCTCAGCCGAGACACGGCGCCTTCGCGGCGAGGTCGATAATCTGGTGGCGCTGCTGCAGCGCTTCCGCACGGGCGTCGGACATCGTTCGATAGCCGCTCCGCGCCGCGCCGCCTGACGGGAATGCGGCTAAATTCCGGGCTGGAGCGTAAAAAAGCGCTCCACCCGCCTACCGGATAATTCCATCCTGGAAAAAGATGCGTTATGGGAACGCCATGACCATCAAGCCACTCATCATTCTCCCCGATCCGCTGCTTCGTCAGGTTTCCAAGCTGATCGAGCGCGTCGATGCCGATTTCCAGCGCCTTGCCGACGACATGCTTGAAACCATGTATGACGCGCCAGGTATCGGCCTTGCTGCCATCCAGATCGGCGTGCCGCGCCGTATGCTGGTCATTGACGTTTCCCGTGAAGGCGAAGAGAAGCAGCCCCTCGTATTCGTCAATCCGGAGATCCTCGCATCGTCCGACGAGCGCTCGGTGTATGAGGAGGGATGCCTTTCCATCCCTGATTACTATGCCGAAGTCGAACGCCCGGCGGCCGTCACCGTGAAATATCTCGACCGAGACGGCAAGGAGCAGACGGTGCAGGCCGACGGCCTGCTCGCGACCTGCCTGCAGCATGAGATCGATCACCTGAATGGCGTACTCTTCATCGACCACATCTCTCGCCTCAAGCGAGACATGGTGATCAAGAAGTTCACCAAGGCGGCGAAGTCGGCGAAGGCGCTCTAGCTCTGAGTTGCGCCGGCAGCCGGCTTGCGGTGCGCCGATTGCGATCCGACGGCTTGATCTGACGCTCGAAACCCCGTTTGAAGAGGCTGACCGGAAACATGGCGGGATAAAATGTCGCTTCGCATCATCTTCATGGGTACGCCCGAATTCTCCGTTCCGACTTTGCGAGCGTTGGTCGATGCCGGGCATACGATCCTCGCTGTCTACAGCCAACCGCCAAGGCCGGGCGGACGACGTGGCCTCGATCTGCAGAAGTCACCTGTGCATCAGGCTGCCGAACTGCTCGGTATCCCCGTCTTTACGCCAGTGAATTTCAAGGATCCGGAAGAACGCGAACGCTTCAAGGCTCACGATGCGGACGTTGCCGTTGTCGTGGCCTATGGCTTGCTGCTGCCGGAGGCGATCCTGACCGGTACGCGCTACGGCTGCTATAATGGTCATGCCTCGCTGCTGCCGCGGTGGCGGGGTGCTGCACCGATCCAGCGGGCGATCATGGCCGGCGATCAGACGACCGGCATGATGGTGATGAAGATGGACAAGGGCCTGGACACCGGCCCGGTGGCCCTCACCAGCGAAGTCGAGATCGGCGCGAACACTACGGCCGGGGAGTTGCACGACGCGCTGATGCATGTCGGCGCCAAGGCGATGGCTGAGGCAATGGTCAAGCTCGAGACGGGCAATCTTCCCCTGACGCCGCAGCCTTCGGACGGCGTGCTCTACGCCGCCAAGATCGACAAGGGCGAGACGCGGATCGACTTCTCGCGAGACGCTATAGATGTCCATAACCACATTCGCGGTCTGGCGCCATTTCCGGGCGCATGGCTCGAAGTGGCAATTGGCGACAAGCCTGAGCGTGTCAAGGTGTTGGCCTCGGAGCTTGCGCAAGGCAGCGGCAGCGCCGGCGAAGTGCTGACAGACGATCTTGTCGTTGCCTGCGGAACCGGCGCCGTTCGCCTGACTAGATTGCAGAAGGCCGGCGGCAAGCAGTTGCCGACTGCCGACTTCCTGCGTGGGACATCGCTCGCATCTGGCACGAGGCTGTCCTGATGCATCGCTATCGCATGATCGTCGAATATGACGGTGGTCCTTACGTCGGCTGGCAGCGGCAGGAAAACGGACCTTCCGTTCAGGGCGCGATCGAGAAGGCGATCCTGTCGGCAAGCGGTGAGACGGTATCGATCCGTGGGGCGGGCCGAACCGATTCCGGCGTTCATGCTACAGGTCAGGTTATTCATGCCGATCTTGCCAGGGAATGGTTGCCTTTCAAGCTTCAAAACGCGCTGAACGCCCATCTCAAGCTGGCCGGCGAGCGCGTCGCGATCATCAGTGTGGAAGCGGCAAGCGAGTTCTTTGATGCCCGCTTCTCGGCACTGCGGCGCCACTATCTTTATCGCATCATCAGCCGTCGCGCGCCATTGGCGCTTGAGGCCGGTAAGGCCTGGTGGGTGCCGAAGCCGCTCGATCACGAGGCCATGCATGCAGCGGCGCAGGCATTGGTCGGCAAGCACGATTTCTCGACGTTCCGCTCCGCCCATTGCCAGGCCAACAGTCCGATCCGCACGCTCGATCGGCTGGACGTGACAAGAAACGGCGAATTGATCGAGATTCGCGCCACCGCCCAAAGCTTCCTGCATAACCAGATCCGTTCTTTCGCGGGAACACTGAAGCTTGCGGGCGAGGGCAAATGGACGCCGAACGATGTCCGTGCCGCGCTGGATGCCCGCGACCGCAAGGCCTGCGGTCCCGTTGCACCCCCGGATGGACTTTACTTCATGCAGGTGGATTATCCGGCGGTGATCACCGATCGCCGCCCGCGGCTGGTGGGCGGCGACAGCGATGACGGTGACGACCTATCATGACCCGGCCTACAGCGCCCCGATAGATGGCCTTGCCGATATCCAGCGGGAAGGCGCCGAACAATCCTTCGAGCGCTGTGTTCGTAAGCGCCACCACTGTCAGTTTCCTTTCCCGATCGACGAACCATGAGTGGCCGTAGACGCCGCCCCACTGGAGCGCTCCCCGCGCCAGCGGCAAGTCGGAGTGGTCCGGATCGGTGACAACAGCCCAGCCGTAGCCGAAACCTAGCCCGGGTCGCGCAAGCTCAGTAAGGCCGTTCGTCTGGTCGTGGACCATTGCGGAAACGGTGTCTGCATCAAGCAGCGGCGCTCCGCCACGTCTAACGGTTTCGAGTATGGCGAGGATGTCCTCGGCTGTGCCTGCCATGCCGCCGCTGGCGGAGTGATAGCTGTGAGGATCGAGGACGCGCTCCGTGGAATAGCGGATCACGCCGGAAGAGGTGACGACCGAATCCTCGCACGCCATCGGCTCGGGTCCCGGCGTCGCATTCTTGTAGGGGACGGCAAGACGACCGCGATCCGTTACATGAAACGCGGTATCGGAAAGTCCGAGCGGTTGCGTGACGAGCGCGGCGACTGCTTCGCCCAGCGGGCCGCCGGTCTCTTTTTCGATGACGCCGCCGAGCACATCCATCGAGATCGAATAGCGCCTAGAACGATTCGGGCGGATCTATATTGGATAGATGCCCAGAAAGCGCTGCAGGTATTCCGACAGCATCAGCGATGGCACAAGCAGCACCAGTGTGAGTGCGCCGACCATCAGGCCTTGGCCGTAGAAGATCATCCTCAGGATGCGTGCGATCGCAAAGACTTGCGCAAGCATGAAGGCCAAGAGCAGCAGCGAGACGAGACCGACCACCTGTGGCAGGAAGAAGACCAGCGCGAGCATCAACCCGTTGATGTAGGAGAGCGGCACGCCCAGCCAATTGACGCTGACGATAACGGGCGCGAAACGCTCGCCCTTCTTGAAGGCGAGCAGTAACAAGCCCGCAAAGACCAGCGGGACGAACCAATTGGCGGCTTCGACAAGCCCGAGCCGGAAATAGAAGAGGGCGCCGACATTGGTATGCGGCGGCATCGTCTGCAGGAAGGCCTGGCGCCACCAGAGCCACGAGATTCCCATCGGCGGCAGGCACCAGAAGATCGCCCAGAACGAACGGTTGACGCCGCGCTCCGACATGTCGAGGAAACGGAAGCCACGCGGATCCATGCGGATCAGCAGCCAGATTCCGGCGAGATAGTACTGAACTTCCCTAAAGCCCGGCATTCGCAAACCAGCGCTCGATGAAGGTTTCATAGATTACCGTGAGTCGGTCGAGGTCGGAAACAGCGACGCGTTCATCGACCATGTGCATGGTCTGGCCGACGAGACCGAATTCGACGACGGGGCAATAATCCTTGATGAAACGGGCGTCGGAGGTGCCGCCTGTGGTGGAGAGCTTCGGCGACTGGCCGGTGACGCTCTCGACGGCGGAAGAAAGCGAGGCGATCAGCGCATTGTTGCGCGTCAGGAAGACGTGGCTCGGCCGCTCCGCCCAGATGATGTCGTACTTGAGCGGCGCACGGCCGGGGCGCAGCACGCCTTCGTCCGCGGCGGCATCGAGCCGGCGTAGGATCTCCTGCTGCAGGCTCTCGGCGGTCCAGGTGTCGTTGAAACGGATGTTGAAGCTCGCCGTCGCCTTGGCAGGCACGACGTTCGTCGCCGGATTGCCGACGTCGATTGTCGTCACTTCGAGGTTGGATGGCTGGAAGTTGTCGGTGCCGCCGTCGAACGGCGGGTCCATCAGTGCTTGCGTCAGCTGCAGGATGCCGCGCACCGCGTTGTCGGCCAAATGCGGATAGGCGGCATGGCCCTGGACGCCGTGCACGGTGATCTTGCCGGAGAGCGAGCCGCGGCGGCCGATCTTGATCATGTCGCCAAGCTTATCGGGGTTGGTCGGCTCGCCGACGAGGCAAGCATCCCAGCGTTCGCCGCGTTCGGCTGCCCATTTCAATAGTTTGATCGTGCCGTTGATCGCCGGGCCTTCCTCGTCGCCAGTGATCAGGAAAGAGACCGAACCCCTCGGCGCGCCATGCTTTTCGATATGGCGCGCGATGGCCGCAACAAAGCAGGCAACGCCGCCCTTCATGTCGACGGCGCCACGCCCGAACAATTCACCGTTCGCGATCTCGGCGGCAAAGGGCGCGTGTGTCCAGGCGGCTTCGTCGCCAACGGGGACCACATCGGTATGCCCGGCAAACATCAGGTGTGGGCCGTCATCGCCAAGCCGTGCATAGAGGTTCTCGATATCGGGTGTTCCCGGCGCAGTCGCCTTCACCTTGTCCACCTTGAAGCCAAGCGGCGACAGCATCGCCTCGAGTGCCGAAAGCGCGCCGCCCTCGGCGGGCGTGACGGACGGGCAGCGAATCAGGGTCTGAAGATTGGCGACGGGATCGGTAGCGGTCATGGGAGTGGAACTATCCAGCGGTGGTGGCAAAGAAAAGGCAAGGCGGCGATGCCGCCTTGTTGAAATGTGCCGTCATTTTGCCGGATCAAGTCCGACCGTCAGCGTTCGGGCGGTGCGTATCGCCCGGGACACGCAGACCGCTGGAACCTCAAGACTTGTCAGTCGCGTAGCAGTTCGTTGATGCCGGTCTTCGAGCGGGTCTTTTCGTCGACGCGCTTGACGATGACGGCGCAGTAGAGATGCGGCGCCGGCAGGCCGTTGGCCATGGTGGCATTGCCCGATGGCATCGAGCCTGCGACGACCACCGAGTAGGGCGGCACTTCGCCGTACATGACTTCGCCGGTGGCGCGATCGACGATCTTGGTCGATTTGCCGATATAGACGCCCATGCCGAGAACCGAGCCCTCGCGGATGATGCAGCCTTCAACGACTTCCGAACGAGCGCCGATGAAGCAGTTGTCTTCGATGATCGTCGGGCCGGCCTGCATCGGCTCCAGAACGCCGCCGATGCCGACGCCGCCCGAGAGATGCACATGCTTGCCGATCTGGGCGCAAGAGCCGACAGTCGCCCAGGTATCGACCATCGTGCCTTCGTCGACGAAGGCGCCGAGGTTGACGAAGGACGGCATCAGCACGACGTTCTTGGCGATGTAGGCCGAGCGGCGCACGACGCAGTTCGGAACGGCGCGGAAGCCGGCGGCGCGATACTGGTTTTCGCCCCACCCCTCGAACTTGGACGGCACCTTGTCCCACCAGGTCGAATTGCCCGAACCACCCTTGATGACTTCCATGTCATTCAGGCGGAACGAGAGAAGCACGGCCTTCTTCAGCCACTGATTGACCTTCCAGGCGCCGTCGCTACCACGCTCGGCAACGCGCGCCTTACCGCCGTCGAGAAGTTCGAGTGCTGCTTCGACCGCGTCGCGAACCTCACCCTTCGTCGACGTATTGACGTTGTCACGGTTGTCGAAGGCCGCTTCGATGGTCTTTTCGAGGGAAGAAAGGTCGGTGGCGCTCATGGGAATTCCTTAAACTTCGGTCTCTATCGTGGAGACCGAAGCCTCCGGGAATTGTGATTGGCGGGATGCGATCTGCTCTATCGCATGCAAGGGTAAAATGGAATGATTTTTCGGGGCATAGTAATTCTCCCGATTCAAGCATGAAACGACATACCGGCAGTGTTGGCCGGCTGTACTGAAAGGCATTTCGACATGGCAAAGGCAAGAAACGGCAGGCTGCGGCGCAAGGACGGCGTCTGGGACCCGCTGAAGACGAGCGCAACCGACAAGCACCGCGCAGAAGCTGTGCCGAAAACGCCGCAAACGCTGTCGCCGTCCTATCGCCTTGCCTATGCCGACGAAGAGTTTCTGTGTCGCGAGGAACTGCGGCCGATCCGGCTGCAACTCGAATTGTTGAAGGTCGAGATGATGCTGGCTGAACGCGGCATCCGGTCGACAGTCGTGATGTTTGGCGGCGCTCGCATTCCCGCTCCGGGCCAAAGCGCCTGGGCAGCACGCAATGAGGTGCAGCGCGCCAACCTTGAGGCGGCATCGGTCTACTACGACGAGGCGCGCAAGTTTGCTCGGCTATGCTCGAAATATTCGGCCGGCTTCGATTTTCGTGAATATGTGATCGTCACCGGCGGTGGCCCTGGTGTCATGGAAGCCGGCAATCGCGGCGCGGCCGATGAGGGCGCGCCCTCGATCGGCCTCAACATCGTGCTCCCGCACGAACAGGCGCCGAACGTCTACGTGACACCGGAGCTGAGCTTCAATTTCCATTATTTCGCGATCCGCAAGATGCACTTCATGGTGCGCGCTAAGGCAATCGCTGTCTTTCCCGGCGGCTTCGGCACTCTCGACGAATTCTTCGAGTGCCTGACGCTGATTCAGACCGGCCGCATGGAAAAGATGCCGCTCATCCTGTTCGGTGAAAAGTTCTGGAGGAGCATCGTCAATTTCGAGGCGCTTGCGGAGTTCGGAACGATTGCGCCGGACGATGTCGATCTGATCAGCTTCGTCGACACTGCCGATGCAGCGTGGAAGATCATCGAGGATTTTTACGAGCGGCACGAATAGGAAGCCCGCCAAGGGTGGCGGGCTTTGGTCTCGGTAAGTGCTTGCTTACGGGAACGGGCGATCCGGCATGTCGTCGAGCGAGATCACGCCGTCCTTGTTGTGGTCCATCCAGGTGAAGAACTTGTCGAACGCGGCTTCGGCTTCCTCCTTGGAAATCTGGCCGTTCTCGTCGGTGTCGAAGCGTTGCATCATCATCATGCCTCGCATCATGCCGCCATGCAGGCCACGGCGATCCGGTCGGCCGTCGGGGCCGGGTTGCGGTGGGGCTGGCTGGGCGTTGTCGGCATCCGGCGGCGGCGCCATCGGCGTAGCATCGTCATCCGTGGCGTCATCGGCGGGGGCTTTCGCCTTGGCGATCTGGGCTTCGCGGTATTTGCGGATTTCGCCCGGCGTCAGCGAGCCGTCCTTGTCGGTATCGATGGCAATGAAGATTGCCTCCATGCCGTCCTTGGCTTCCTGCTTGGAAATCTGGCCGTCCTTGTTCGTGTCGAACTGCTTCAGCATGCGAACGAAGATGACTTCACGGATCGCGCCCATGCGCGGTCCCATCATCATGCCCATGCCGTGTTGCGGGCGAGGCGGATGATGCTTCTTGTCGTGAGACGCAGCAAAACTGGTGCCGGCTGCGGCACCGACGATCATGACGGAGGAGAGTGCGGCCAGTATCAGTTTGTTCCGAGACATTTCAGCTCCTTTCAATGTGCAATCGCAATGGGATCACAGACGAAAGGGTAGGGCCGATGTGACAAATCGCCCAATTAAAGATCGGTAAGCTGGATGAAACTTTAGTAATCTAGCCGGCAATCTTCGCAAGAAAATCAGTGAGATCGTCGGTCACGAAGTCGATGTGATCATCCTCGCCGCTGGTCTTTTCCCACCATTCGACAACCGTATCCTCGAGATTGTTCGGTACCAGCAGGACAGTCTGCATGCCAAGCGTTTTTGGAACCTTGAGATTGCGGGGCAGGTCCTCGAACATCGCCGCCTTGCCGGTCTCGATCCGCTTCAGTGCCGCGAACTTGTCATAGGTCGCCTGCGCCGGCTTCGGCACGAAGTCCGCCGCCACGATGTCGAAAATATCGTCGAAATGCTCGAGGATGCCGAGCGCGCCGGCCGCCATCTCGGCATGCTTGACGCTGCCATTGGTGAAGATGAACTTGCGACCCGGCAGGGCCTTGATGGCCGCGCCCAGTTCGGGCTGCGCCGTCAGGCTCGAATAATCGATTGCATGCGCCTTCTCGAGAAAGTCGTTCGGATCGACGCCGTGGTGGATCATCAGACCCTGCAGGGTCGTTCCGTGATCGAGATAGTATTGTTTCTGCAGCTTGCGTGCCTCGTCGCGCTCCATCTGCAGCAGCGTCGAGACGTAGGCCGTCATGTTCTTGTCGATCTGCGCGAACAGATTGACATGATGCGGGTAGAGGGTGTTGTCGAGGTCGAAAACCCACTCGGTCACATGCGAGAAGTCCGCCTTGGTCGGCGTGCGATCTATCTTGGTCATGGGGGCGTTATGGCACGGCTTGCCGGGCAAGGAAATCGGCAAGAAAAAATAGATGCCCGATTTGCGGCGGACGCGGCGCGGAAGGGATGGTAAAACGCCTCATGCTCTTTGATCTGCCCAATGACGACGCGCTGTACGATGCGCTGATTGCCCGCAGCCCGGCCTATGAGGGCCTTGCCTATGTCTGCGTCAAGACAACGGGTATTTTCTGCCGGCTGACTTGCCCCGCTCGCAAGCCGAAGCGGGAAAACACTCTCTTCTACAATTCGATCGCCACCTGCATGCAATCCGGATTTCGGCCGTGCCAGCGGTGCCGGCCGTTGGAAGAGGCGGGTCGGGAGCCGATTGTCGAGCAACTCCTCGCGGCGCTCGACCGTGATCCCGCAGCGCGATGGACGGAAGACGATCTGATCGCGCACGGCTACGATCCCTCGACCGTGCGGCGGGCTTTCAAGCGATCCCTCGGCATGACGTTTCTCGATATTGCCCGCTATCGCCGTCTTGGCGAGGCGGCAAAGCAACTGGCGAATGGCGCCCGTGTCATCGATGCCCAGATCGAGGCAGGATATGAATCGGGTAGCGGCTTCCGCGCCGCGTTTCAGCGGCTGATCGGCAAAGCGCCTGCGATGTCGCAGAACCGCGATCTCCTGTTTGCCGACTGGTTCGAAACGCCGCTCGGCCCCATGGTTGCGGTGGCCGACCAGACGCATCTGCATCTCCTCGAATTCCACGACCGCAAGGCACTGCCGGCGGAGCTGGAGAAACTGCAGCGCAAGACCCGCTCCACGGTCGCGGCCGGCCGCACATCGGCGATTGATCAAATCGGCGCCGAGCTGAAAGCCTATTTCGATGGCAGGTCCGCAACGTTCCGCACGCCGCTCGCGTTGGGTTTCGCTACGGCCTTCGAACGCGAGGTCTGGTCGAAGCTGATGGACATACCCATTGGTGAGACACGCGCTTACGGGGACATTGCGCGTAGCATGGAAAACCCGCAAGTGGTGCGCGCCGTCGGCCGGGCCAATGGGGCAAACCAGCTGGCGATTGTCATCCCCTGCCACCGGCTGATCGGCGTTGACGGGTCACTGACTGGCTATGGCGGTGGGCTCTGGCGCAAGCAATGGCTTTTGCGACACGAAAATGAGATGAAGACCAAGGGATTGTTTGTGGAGGAGATCCAATGAATCAGGCTGAGAAGGCAAAGGCATTCGGCGCGCTCCATCAAAAGGGCAATCCTGTCGTCCTTTACAACATATGGGACGCCGGAACAGCGAAGGCAGTGACCGAGGCGGGTGCTAAGGCGCTGGCAACAGGAAGCTGGTCGGTTGCCGCAGCACAAGGTTATGGGGATGGTGAGAAGATTCCGCTGGATGCGCTGGTAGCAACGGTTCGCCAGATTACGGCAGTCAACGACCTGCCTCTCTCCGTCGACTTCGAAGGAGCGTACTCGACCGATCCGGCCGGGGCAGCCGCCAATGTCGCCAAGCTGATCGACGTGAGCGCCATTGGCATCAACTTCGAAGATCAGGTGGTCGGCGGCGAGGGGCTGCACCCGGTCGAGAAACAGGCAACCCGCATCCGGGCCATTCGCGAGATGGCTGATGCAAGGGGCATACCCTTTTTCATCAATGCGCGCACCGATCTGTTCTTGCGCGAAGGTGATCTCTCCAAGCATGCAGATCTGGTCGACGAAGCGATCGAGCGCGGCAAGGTTTACGCTGCAGCTGGTGCAAATGGCTTCTTTGTGCCTTGGCTGATTGACGAGGGCCTGATCAAGAAAATCTGCGCCGCGTCAAACCTGCCGATTAACATCATGATGAGAGCGGGTGCGCCGGACGTGAGGACGCTCGCAAGACTTGGCGTCTGCCGCATCAGCTACGGACCGGGACCCTACCGGGCGATGATGGAAAAGCTGAAAGAGGCAGCCGCGGCGGTCTATGCCGCCGCGGGCTAAAGCAATTCCAGGAAAAGTGTAAAGGGTTTTCCGTCCGGAATTGCGTAAAAGAAAAAGGGCTCAGGGAACGATCAGCGTTCCCGCGCCATGCTCGGTGAAGATCTCGAGCAGCACGGAATGGGCGGTCTTGCCGTTCAGGATGACGACGCCCTGCACGCCTGCCTTGATTGCATCGATGCAGGTTTCGACTTTCGGAATCATGCCGCCGGAAATCGTTCCGTCAGCGATCAGCGCGTGCGCCTGCGCCACGGAAAGTTCCTTGATCAGGTTGCCCTGCTTGTCGAGAACGCCGGGAACATCCGTCAGGAAGAGCAGGCGGGTGGCGTTCAGCGCACCGGCGATCGCCCCTGCAAAGGTGTCGGCATTGATGTTGTAGGTCGCGCCGTCGCGGCCGGGAGCGACCGGAGCGATGACAGGGATCATCTCTGAGCGGGCTAGCAGGTCAAGCAGCGTGCGGTCGACTTCGACGACCTCGCCGACGAAGCCGAGGTCGAGCACACGCTCGATGTTCGAATCCGGATCCTTGACCTTTTTCTGCGCTTTTTCGGCAAAGACCATGTTGCCGTCCTTGCCGCAAAGGCCGATCGCCCATTCGCCCGTCTGGTTGATGAGCGCGACGATCTCCTTGTTGATCGAGCCGGCCAGAACCATTTCGACGATCTCGACCGTCTTGGCGTCGGTGACGCGCAGGCCGCCTTCGAATTTCGATTCGATGCCCATCTTCGTCAGCATCGCGCCGATCTGCGGGCCGCCGCCGTGAACGACGATCGGGTTGACGCCGGATTGCTTCAACAGAGCGATGTCGCTTGCGAAGGCCTTCCCGAGCTCGGGATTGCCCATGGCATGGCCGCCGTACTTCACGACGATCGTCTTGTTTTCGTAACGCTGCATGAAGGGCAGGGCCTGCGCAAGGAGGCGTGCCTGAGTTTCGCTTTCGGACTGGTTCATGGGATACCCCGCAGAATTGATCGCGGCCTTTTATCTCAAGTTTTTGACAGATGGAATAATCTAGAGACCATTAGTTTTCCGTATGTGCTGGCGAGCGGGTTCGAGGGGGCGAGCGTTTGGCAAGAGGCATGGGATGACCAGCGACGAAATCGCACATTTGATAAGCCTCGTTGCGATCGGCGATCGCAAGGCCTTTGCCGCGCTCTATCGTGAGACGAGTCCGAAACTCTTCTCCATCTGCCTGCGTATCTTGAAAGACAGGACGGACGCTGAGGAATCGCTGCAGGAAATTTACGTCAAGATCTGGCAGCGCGCCGGCGTGTTTGCCGCGGGCTCCGGGGCGCCATCGTCCTGGCTCGCGGCAATTGCGCGCAACCAGGCAATCGACATCATTCGTGCGCGCAAGCCGGTTGCCGACGAATTGGACAGTGCCTACGACCTCGCGGACGACGATCCTTCCCCAGAGATACAGACTGTGATCAAGGATGAGGGAAGGCGCATTGACACCTGCATGGAAGAGTTGGAAGCTGATCGGGCGGTGGCAGTCAAGAGAGCCTACGTCGAAGGACAAAGCTATCAGGAACTGGCCGATCAGTTTGGCGTCCCTTTGAACACGATGCGCACATGGCTGCGTCGCAGCCTTTTGAAACTGAGAGAGTGCATGGAACGATGACATCGCCGGATCAGAGCAAGGGAGGCCGCTCCCGCGACGAGGTACTCGCCGGTGAGTATGTTCTTGGTGTTCTTTCCTTCAAGGATCGACGGGTTGTGGAGGAGCGCATGCGCCGCGATAGACAGTTCGCTGCTATCGTCAGCCGATGGGAAACCAACCTCTCCGCTTTCAACGATGATTATGACATCGTCAGCCCCAGTCAGGAAACGTTCAAGCAGATCGAAGCGCGGCTGTTCGGCACGCCGGAAGCTGCCCCGACGCCGGCGCGCGGTCTGTGGGGTTCCATCGTCTTCTGGCGCTGTCTTGCGCTCGTCTCGCTGCTGATTGCGGTGGGGGCGCTGACGATTGCCACCGTCGTCGTCGCTCCACCGCAGACGTCCGCGCCACTTGTGGCCGAGCTGACCGCCTCCAACAGCCAGGTCAACCTCTTGGCCTCCTATGAGCGGCAGAGCGGAAAACTGAAGATTGTACCCGTTGCTACCGGCAAGCCTGAAGAGAAGTCACTGGAGCTTTGGCTCGTTCCGGCAAGCGGCGCGCCAAGATCGCTTGGCGTGTTTCCTCCGGACCAGGCCGGCGAGTTGGTCATACCCGCTGATATGCGCGGTAGCGTAAACGAGGGCGCGGCCCTCGCCGTCAGCCTCGAACCTTTCGGCGGCTCGCCGACCGGGCAGGTCACGGGGCCGATCGTGGCGAGCGGCACGACGCATCGCCGCTAATGTTTTTTCAACAAGCGCGCTGAAACTCTTCCTGCGAGCCTTCCGTAGATCTTCATGTCCGCAACGGAACGCCGGCATTCGGCCGGTCTTGTGCGCGGACGTTAAAGGAGAACAATCATGATGAAGTCCGCACTGCGCTTGAGTGTGCTTGCTGCTGCCGTTTCCGCCTTTGCTTTCGCTGCGCAGGCCAAGAACCCGATGGTCGGCGGCGCTGCCATGTATCCGACGAAGAACATCGTCGAAAATGCGATGAACTCCAAAGACCACACGACGCTGGTTGCTGCCGTCAAGGCGGCCGGTCTGGTCTCGACGCTTGAGGGGAAGGGACCGTTCACGGTCTTTGCGCCGACCAATGAAGCTTTCGCAGCGCTGCCGGCCGGTACGGTCGATACGCTGCTGAAGCCGGAGAACAAGGCGACGCTGACCAAGATCCTGACCTGCCACGTCGTGGCAGCCGACGCGATGTCGAAGGCCGTCGCCAAGATGATCAAGGATGACGGTGGCGAACACGACATCAAGACCATCGGGGGCTGCGTGCTCAAGGCCAAGGAAAGCATGGGCAAGATCACGCTGACCGACGAGAACGGCGACGTCGCCGACGTCACGATTGCCGACGTCAAGCAGTCGAACGGCGTGATTCACGTGGTCGACAAGGTACTGCTGCCAAAGATGTAATCGAGTGAGGCAGTTCGGGGTAGCGCCCTCGGCATTGGGGCGCGCCCCTCTTTCATTTCCAGTTGGCGATGCCGACCGTTTGCGCGATTGCCTCGCGCAGGTCATCGAGGCCTTCGCTCTTTTCCGATGACGTGGCAATGATCCCGGGATAAGCGGCCGGCCGCTTCTTGATCTTTTCCGTCGTCTCCGCGAGCAGCCTGGTCACGGCCGGTGGCTTGATCTTGTCCGTCTTGGTCAGAACGATCTGGTAGGAGACGGCCGCCTTGTCGAGCAGATCGAGAACCTCATCGTCGTTCTTCTTTACCCCGTGGCGGCTGTCGATCAGCACGTAGACGCGCTTCAGCGTCGCCCGCCCGCGCAGGTAATCGAAGACGAGCTTCGTCCAGGCATCGACCTGGTCTTTCGGCGCCTGCGCATAGCCGTAGCCCGGCATGTCGACCAGCGCCATCGGCGGCAGGTCGCCGCCTTCACCTGAGTAACCCTCCGGCACGAAGTAGTTGAGCTCCTGCGTGCGCCCCGGCGTGTTGGAGGTGCGTGCCAGCCCCTTGTGGCTGACGAGCGCATTGATCAGCGACGACTTGCCGACATTTGAGCGACCGGCAAAGGCCACCTCCAGCGGTCCTTCCGGCGGCAGGAATTTCAGGGACGGCACGCCGCGGATGAAAGTCCAGGGGCGTCCGAAGAGCGGCTTGTCGTTCTTGTTGTCGGTCATTCGGCCTTTTCCAGTCCAATCCAGTGTGCCTATGGCATTCAGGTTTCGGGCGATTTTGTCAACCGCCAGGCCGGCAGTCGCCCAGATGCGGCGGCAACGCCGGCAGAAATGAAAAGCCCCGCCGAAGCGGGGCTATCATCATTTCTCTGTTGGAGCCGGCTTTCGTTTGAAGAGCCCCTTCAGATTGTCGAAGAGCTCGATCTTCACGCCGTGCCGCTTCATGATCACCGACTGCTGAAGCACTGAAAGCGTATTGTTCCAGGCCCAGTAGATGACCAGACCGGCCGGGAAGCTCGCCAGCATGAAGGTGAAGACCAGCGGCATCCAGTTGAAGATCATCGCCTGCGTCGGGTCCGGCGGTGTCGGGTTCATGCGCATTTGCACGAACATCGTGACGCCCATGATCAGCGGCCAGATGCCGAGATGCAGCAAAGTTGGCGCTTCGAACGGCAGAAGGCCGAACAGGTTGATGAACGAGGTCGGATCGGGTGCGGAGAGATCCTGGATCCAGCCGAAGAACGGCGCATGGCGCATCTCGATGGTGATGTAGATCACCTTGTAGAGCGCGAAGAACACGGGAACCTGCAGCAGAATCGGCCAGCAACCGGCAATCGGGTTGATCTTTTCGTCCTTGTAGAGCTGCATGGTCGCCTGCTGCAGCGCCATGCGGTCGTCGCCAAACTTGGTCTTCAACTCCTCCATCTTTGGCTGCACGCGCTTCATGTTCGCCATCGAAGCGTACTGCTTGCTGGCAAGCGGGAAGAACAGTGCCTTGACGACGATCGTGGTAAGCAGGATCGCGACGCCGAAGTTGCCGAAGTAGCGGAAGAAGAAGTCCATCAACCTGAACATCGGCTTCGTCAGGAAGTAGAACCAGCCCCAGTCGATCAACCGGTCGAACTTCGGGATCGAATAGGTCTTCTCGTAGCCGTCGATAACAGGAACTTCCTTGGCGCCGGCAAAGACGAGGTTCTTGAGCTCGAGCGACTGGCCCGGTGCGACGGTAACCGCGTTCTGCTTGTAGTCGGCCTGGAAGCGCGGCTGGCCATCGGTGAAGTGGGTGAAGCGCGCATCGTAGGGCGTCTGCTGCGGCGGAATGATCGTCGCTGCCCAATATTTGTCGGTGATACCGAGCCAGCCACCGGTTGCCGTTTCCGGCGTCACGGCTTCCTTCTCGACGGCTGCATACTTGCTCTCGATCAGGCTATCGCCGATCACGCCGATGAAGCCTTCGTGCAGAACGTAGGTCGAGGCGACCGCCGGCTTGTTGTAGCGCGTGACACGGCCATAGGAGGATAATGCAGCGGCGGCCTGGCCAGCATTGGTGATCTTGTCGGTGACGGTGAACATGTAGTGCTCGTCGACCGAGATCGTACGGGCAAAGGTGATGCCCTTTTCGTTCGTATAGGTGAGCGTAACCGGCGTCTTCTCCGTCAGCTTGGCACCTTCCGGTGCCGTCCAGACGGTTGAGGGGCCGGGAACAGAGCCGGTGGCGGCGTCACCGATGTAGCCGAGTTCGGCGAAGTAGCCATCCTTGGTTTCGGATGGGCTAAAGAGCGTGATGATCGGGCTCGAGTCGTCGACCGTCTCGTGGTAGCCCTTGAGCTTCAGGTCATCGAGGCGTGCGCCGACTAGGTTGATCGAGCCTGCGAGTGCTGCCGTATCGATCACGACGCGCGGGTTCTTGGCAAGTGCGTCGATCAGGGAGGTCGTCGTGGTTGCCGAAGGGGCTGCGCCATTGGGCTGAGCCGTACCAGCGCCACCGGCGGCCGGGGTCTGCACCTGTTCGATTTTCTGCTGCGCCTTTTGAGCGAGTTCTGCCTTGCGCTGCGCTTCGATGCGCGGATTCATATAGAGGAATTGCCACCCGAGAACGATCAGCACGGAGAGAGCGATCGCAATGAAGTAGTTGCGGTTGTTTTGCATCATGCGTTCCTGGGGCGGCCGTCTCCGGACCGCTTGTGTTTCGGCTTGGTCTCGACGCGAGTTTTGAGCTCTGCGGCTAATTCTTTGAAGGATGCTTTCAGCACGTCCCTTCGCGCGACAACCACATAGTCGTGTCCGGGCTGCATTGCAAACCCTGCATGAAGTCGCACCGCCTCTTTCAGGCGCCGCCGCATGCGGTTTCGCTCGACTGCATTGCCGTGTTTCTTGGTGACGGTGAAGCCGACACGGGCTTCTGTCTCGGGTTCCTTCCGGTCGAGGACCTCAAGCAGGAAGAAACCGCCCTTGCGTTTTTCGCCTTGGCGGACAGCAAGAAACTGCGGGCGGCTTTTCAGCCGCCCGGCAGTCATTTTCTTATTATTGGTCGTCAATTCGCCCGCCATCTCTTATCGGGCAATTCCGGCCTTAGGCCGAAAGACGCTTGCGGCCGCGTGCGCGGCGAGCAACGATAACCTTGCGGCCGCCCTTGGTGGCCATACGTGCACGGAAACCGTGGCGGCGCTTGCGGACAAGCTTGGATGGTTGGTAGGTACGCTTCATTTATTTAAACACCGCGGAGTGCGGCCCTTCTTGAATTTGCATATTGCAAGGAGCGTTGTTTTTCGAACGGGCGAGGCTAACGAGAGCCTTAAATGACCGGACGTGCGCCGGCTTATACGGATGAAGGCCGCCAAAGTCAATTATTGCCCGGAATTTCCCGATTTCGGTGCTGCGATACAAGATTTAGCGAAGCGTATTAATGTTTGTGACAAGCGACAAGCCATGCGCTTGCGTAATATTTTTCTCAAATCTCAACCGTTGCGCGCATTTTGCCGATAACCAGGCGCCTCGCGCGCAAAAAATAAAACGGCGACGACTAAGTACAGGTAATTTTTTGTAGTGATGCGGCCAAGCATCCGAAAGCTAACATTAATTTATTTCGGCCAAAATTTAGCTATCGGCCGGAATGCTTTCCCGGCTTGTGATTAGTCTTGGGGGGCTTCCTTTGAAAATTCGCGGTAAGATCAATCTGCTTGTCTCCGCCATGTGCGGCGTTGCCCTGCTGATCGGGGCAACGGCACTTTGGGCTGTGCGTCAATACGAAGAAAGTCTGTCGGCGTACGGAGATGCATCCGATCGCGCTTACGCCGGCGAGCGCCTTAACCGCTTCGTGACGGCAACGGTGATGGAGGCCCGCGGGATTTATAACGCGCCGTCGACAAAGGAGGCCGCAAACTTTGCCAAGGGACTGCTGGCCGATCTCGATCAGATCGACAAGGTTATCGCCTCCTGGGCCCCGCTGGTTCCGGAAAGCCAGAAGGATACCTTCGTGAAAATGACCGAGCGCGCGAAGGAATTCCGGACATTCCGCGCCGAAACAGCACGTCTCGGCACTGAAGTGAGCCCCCAGGCCGCGAACGAGCAGGGTAACAACGACGCCAACCGTGCCAACCGCAAGGCTTTCCAGGCGGAGATCGATGCGATCGTCGCCACCGACAAGGCGACACTTGACGCCGTCAATGCGCAGGTCGAAAGCTCGCGCACCTCTGTTTTGTGGCTGGTGATTGCGATCACTGGCGTCGGCATCGTGGCCGGCGTCGGGATGGGCTTCTATATCGGCACCGTTCAGCTCAGCCGTCCGATCAAGAAGGTCACAGACGCGATTAAGGAAGTCGCCGATGGCAACTTTGACGCCGAAGTGCCTTTCGCTGGCCGCCAGGATGAAATCGGCGAGATGGCTGCCGCCGTCGCGGTCTTCAAGGAGAATGGTCTCGCCGTTCGCCGCATGAATGCGCAGGAAGCCGCCATGCGTGCCAAGAGCGACGATCTGCAGTCCAGCATGTCGGTTGTCGTTGCATCCGCGGCTGCGGGCGATTTCAGCCGCCGCATCGAAACGGACTATGGCGATGAAAACCTCAACCAGTTCGCCAGCAACATCAACCATCTGCTTTCCAGCATCGATGCCGGTGTCGGCGAAACGCGCCGCGTGATAGCAAGCCTGGCGGAAGGAGACCTGACGCAGACGATGCGCGGCAGCTTCCAGGGTGCCTTCGCCGAACTGCAGCAGAACGTCAACAGCACCTTCGCGACGCTGCAGACGACGATGCGCGAGGTCCGCGAAACGGCTGAAGGCTTCCACGGCAACACCAACGAATTGCGCGCCGCCAGCGACGACCTTTCCAAGCGTACCGAGCAGCAGGCTGCCGCCCTCGAACAGACTTCGGCTGCTCTCGACGAGATCACTGCGGTGGTCAACAATTCGACCGAGCGCGCTCAGGAAGCCAGCGTCATGGTCTCCGAGGCCAAGGACGATGCCGGCAAGTCGGGCGTGGTTGTCCGTAACGCCGTCGACGCCATGGGCCGGATCGAGCAGGCCTCGCGCGAAATCAGCCAAATCATCAACGTCATCGACGAGATTGCCTTCCAGACGAACCTGCTCGCCCTCAATGCCGGAGTTGAAGCCGCTCGTGCCGGCGAGGCAGGCAAGGGCTTTGCCGTCGTCGCCCAGGAAGTCCGCGAGCTGGCGCAGCGCTCGGCGACAGCGGCGAAGGACATCAAAGGCCTGATCACCAAGTCGGGCGACGAAGTGCAGGTCGGTGTGAAGCTGGTGCAGGCAACCGGCGAGGCACTGTCCCAGATCGAGCGCCGCGTCAACGCGATCAACGACCACATTCACTCGATCGCAACCGCCGCGAAGGAGCAGTCAACCGGCCTCAAGGAAGTCAACACAGCCGTCAACCAGATGGATCAGGTGACGCAGCAGAACGCTGCCATGGTCGAGGAGACCTCAGCAGCAACGCACAAGCTTTCCGCCGAAGCCGACGGCCTCGTCCGTCTCATCTCGCGCTTCAAGGTCTCGAACGTGCCGGCAGCGGCCCCAGTCGCCGTTGCCCGCCATCAGGAGCACCGGCCAGTGGCCTCTCCGGCCCGTCGTTCCATGGGCACCGTCGCCCGGGCGTTCAGCGGCAATGCCGCCGTCGCCGGGCAGAATTGGGAAGAGTTCTGATCCCCTCCTCTTTTCGACCGATGGGAAACGCCGCCTCCAGGTGGCGTTTCCTTTTGTCGCAAATGGCTTTGCTCGCAAAGATTTGAAAGCGGACCGTCATCGTCTAATATAGAAGGCGCAGAGGGCGCTTTGCGCCAAGCGGACGAAAGACCATGCAAGCCCAAGGTGACAATCTTCCCCCCGGCGGTGCTACTGGGACCGAGGCTGACAAGGCGGAACAGCGCCCGCCTGGCAAGTTTGGCGGGCTTTCCGGCAAGCTGCTATGGCTGACGGTTGTCTGCATCATGCTCGCCGAGGTGCTGATCTTCTTTCCCTCGGTGGCCAGCATGCGCCTGCGATGGCTGGACGAGAGGTTGAATGCTGCGGCTGCGGCCGCGATCGTGATCGACGGCCTGCAGCCGGTCGAACTGCCGCGCGCGCTGCAAAAGGAGACGCTGGAGGCGACCGGCACCAAGGCAATCGTGCTGCGCAAGGAGGGCACCTCTCGCCTGCTTGCCACGACTGACATGCCCACCTTTGTCGATGAGCAATACGACCTGACGGATGTGCCGGCTTTGACGGCGATCAGCGATGCGCTCGATACGATGATTTTCGGCGGCAACCGCCTGATCCGTGTCTATGGCCCGGTGCAGGACACCAATACCGGCGTCGAAGTAGTGATGAAGGACAAGCACCTGCGCAATGCGATGCTTGCGTATTCCCGCAACGTCTTCCTGTTGTCGATCCTGATCTCGCTGTTCACCGCGACGCTGGTGTTCTTCGCGATCAACCGCATCCTGATCCGGCCGATTCGCAAGCTGACCGGAAGCATGCAGCAATTCTCCTCGGATCCGGAAAATCCGCACAACGTCTTCGTTGGCGATGGCGGCCGCGATGAGCTCGCGGTGGCCGGCCGGCACCTGACCTCCATGCAGATGGAACTGCAAAAGACGCTGAAGCAGCAGAAGAACCTGGCAGCGCTCGGCCTCGCCGTCTCGAAGATCAACCACGACATGCGCAACATCCTGGCCTCGGCGCAACTGATGTCGGACCGTCTCGTGGATGTCGACGATCCGATGGTGAAGGCCTTCGCGCCAAAGCTGCTGCGCACCATCGACCGCGCGGTCGGCTATACGACCGAGGTGCTGTCCTATGGCCAGGCAAGCGAAGCGGCGCCTCGCAGGCGCCGCATCCGGCTTTATGACCTCACCCAAGACGTGAAGGACATGTTGGCGATCGATGCTCAAAGCGGCATCGAGTTCATCGACCAGATGGCGCCTGAGCTCGAGGTCGACGCGGACAGCGAGCAATTGTTTCGCGTCATCCACAATCTCTGCCGCAACGCCGTAGAGGCGCTGAGTGCCACGGGCGCGGGGCGCGGGTCGGAGGGCGGCAAGCGCATCACCGTCTCGGCCCAGCGCGTCGGTAGCGTCGTCAGCATCATCGTCGACGACACTGGCCCCGGCATGCCGCAGAAGGCCAGACAGAATCTCTTCGCCGCCTTCCGCGGCTCGGCCCGCTCCGGCGGCACGGGCCTCGGCCTGGTGATCGCCCGTGAACTGGTGCTGGCCCACGGCGGCACGATCGCTCTTGTGGAAAAGCCTTCCGTCGGAACGCAGTTCCGCATCGAGATTCCGGACCGCCCGGTATCGCTCGACGACTATCGCAGCCGCGCTCTCCAAGAAAAGTGATGCGTTTCCGCTCTGCACCACCAAAGTCGCGATTTTTTCAGAAAGCCTATTGCAATCCCCGAAAGGACCCTTTAGAGAACCGCCCACGCAAGCGGTTCGGCCGCTTCCGGCACGCACCCGTAGCTCAGCTGGATAGAGCACCAGACTACGAATCTGGGGGTCAGGAGTTCGAATCTCTTCGGGTGCGCCATTTCTATCATATTGATTTCTCTACAATATATTCTCGACACCGGACAAGATGGCGAACCGTGTTCAGTACACCACGGTCGTAGCCTACGCTGACCACGTTGCCGTCGTGTAGCGGCAACAGCCTCGATTAGCCAATTCAGTTCGACGCAATCCATACGAGCGTGATAGTTTGGATGCATGAACCGAGACAGCGCTGTTGCAAAAGCCCAAAGCTATTTTGACTCGGGTGCCTTCCGCGAAGACTTGGCCCGACGCGTGGCGATGCCGACCGAAAGTCAGAATCCCGATCAGGCGTCAACGCTGATCGAATATCTCGAAGCCGAGATCAAGCCCACTCTCAAGGCGCTCGGCTTTGTCTGCCATGTGCTGTCGGAAGGCCAGTGGCCATTCCTTCTCGCAGAACGCATCGAGGATATGTTGCGGCCAACAGTCCTTGGCTACGGCCACGGTGATGTCGTTCGCGGCCTTGACGATGGCTGGGATGAAGGTCTCTCGCCTTGGCGACTTACCGAGCGGGATGGTCGATGGTATGGTCGTGGCGTTGCCGACAATAAGGGACAGCACTCGATTAACATCGGCGCCCTGCAAGCCGTCCTGGAGACACGTGGGCGTCTCGGGTTCAACGCAAAGTATCTTTTCGAAATGGGCGAGGAAATCGGATCGCCCGCGTTGCGCGAGTTCGCGTCCGCGCACAAGGATTTGTTGCGGGCTGACGTTCTGATTGCGTCGGACGGACCTCGGCTGTCGGCCGAACGACCGACCATCTTCTTGGGATCGCGGGGCGCTCTTTCATTCGATATCTGGATTGATGCACGCGAGGGCGGCCATCATTCCGGCAATTGGGGCGGCCTTCTTTCCGATCCGGCAATCCAGCTTGCCAATGCCATTGCGAGCCTTGCCGGGCCGACAGGCAAGATTCAGGTGCCTGAATGGATTCCAAAAAGCTTTCCCGACAGCGTGCGGCGCGCTCTTTTCGATTGCGAGATTGTGAGCAGCCCCGGCGCACCTGAAATTGATCCGACCTGGGGCGAGCCAGCGCTTACACCGGCCGAGAAGGTATTCGGTTGGTCCTCGTTCGCGGTGCTGGCCTTCGAAGCCGGCAATCCGAGAACACCTGTCAATGCAATCCCCCCGCGCGCTTGGGCGCGCTGCCAGCTACGGTTTGTGGTCGGGGTTGACGCGGATGGCATCCTGCCAGCCCTACGCCGCCATCTTGATCGGCACGGCTTTTCGAATGTCCAGATCGCACAGGCAAGCGCCGAACCCTTCCGGGCGTCGATGCTCGAGCCCGACCATCCTTGGGTCGAGTGGGCAGTCGAATCGATCAGCCGCACAATCGGGACGAAGCCGGCGATCCTGCCGAGCCTTGGAGGCGCGCTACCGAACGACATCTTCGCCGAGGTTCTAGAATTGCCTACCGTGTGGGTGCCGCATTCGTATCCGGCCTGCTCCCAGCACGCGCCGAACGAGCATGTCCCCCTCGCGATCGCCCGCGAAGGACTCGCGCTAATGGCCGGACTCTATTGGGATTTGGGGGAAACTGGAGTGCCAGGCAATTGGCGTGCGTGTGAGCCATCGACCCAATAACTCATCGGATCACCGCGTCAATGGTTAGTGCGATTGTGGTGCCGGGAAATTAAATAGTGCAAACAATCACATAGCGGTGCCCAGTTTCATCTCGTCCGGCGCGCCATTTTTCCACCGCTTCAGAACAGAACTGGGCACTTGGAGTCCGCTATCGCGACCCAAGCAGAAACTCGCGCGTCTTCAGCTGAACTTACGACAATGACCCTTGTTGGTCGTCGACTACGAGCACGCGAAAATCTCAAATGCGGCGTGAACAGGACGACTGCCGCCTGTGGTCGGCATGTTGATCCACAGCGCAGTCGTCATGCTGTATCTTTCTTGCGTCGGTTTGACAGGCGGCTTGATCGGCACTCTACTATAAGCGGTCATCCTTCACGTGATCAACGGTCAGGCGAAGCCGGCGACGGCATAGGATAGCGGCCATCCTCGTACCTCGCGCGGTCGCCGCATGGTGGGGACCCTGCAGCGGGGAGTAACCGCGATGAGAAAAGACGGCACACGTAGCGGCGAATCCCTTCAGGCATTGCCTAAGGCGGAAGTGCATGTTCACCTGGAGGGCTGCTTTGAATCCGCCACCCTGGAGAGTTGGGCAGGCAGGCTGGCGTTCCAATGCCGCGGCCGCGCGAGCGGCTTTTCTCTTTCGAGAGCCTCGCTGATATGCTCGAATTTCTAGACTGGGCCTGTGGCCTGGCCAGCACTCGGGACCGCCTGGCCGAATTGGCCTATGGGTTTTGCCGGCGATTGGCGGCGGACGGCACCGGTTACGCAGACCTGATCATCAATCCCAAGCACTGGGCCTCATGGCAGGGCAGGACCAGGGAGCTGATAGAGGCCCTCGATGCAGGCTTCACCGCTGCGGCGCAGGACGGACTTCCACCCGTTGGATTGTGCGTCAGCTTGCTCCGCACCCAGAACTCCGATGAAGCGGTAGAACTCGTCGAAAATCTCATCGCCTGGCGCCATCCGCGGGTGGTCGCCCTGTCGGTTGACGGCAATGAGGCAGCCGCAGGTCGCACCGGACCACGCTTTGCCGAGGCATTTCGCCGGGCCGCGGCTGCCGGCTTGCGGCGTACCGTTCATGCCGGCGAGTCGAGCGGACCGGAAGGAGTTCGTGATGCGGTCGAATTGTTAGGCGCAGATCGCATCGACCACGGTGTCCGAGCTGTCGAGGACGACCGTGTGGTGGCGCTTCTTGCCGAACGCGGTATCCCGCTGGGCGTCTGCCCCACCTCGAACCTCACGCTCAAGCTTTATCCCTCTATTGAGGCCCATCCCATCGACCGCCTCCGAAAGGCGGGCGTCAGGGTGTCGGTCAACATCGACGATCCAAGCCTGTTGGCTACAAACCTTCCGGCTGAATACGAACTGGCGGCGGCCGCCTTCGGGTGGAGCGACGAGATCATGCGCGACGTTGCTCGAACGTCCATCGACGCGAGTTTTGCCAACGCTGACGTGAAAGCGCATCTGAAATCCGCATTGGCCAACTGGCAATCGTAGTGCTGGCTCACAATAGTCACCTCAAGTCGCTCCCGCTGGGTCACCTTACATGGCTGGCAGCGAAAACGCCCAGGGAGCGCCAGGGCTCTGCGGAGGAGGCAACTACAGGGGAGCGTTCTTGGCGTAGATCTCATCGTACGCGAACAATGCTGGCGCACCGCCGGTGTGGATGAAGAGCACCTCATCCGAGGGCTTAAAGGTCCCTGCCTCGATCCGGTTGTAAAGAGCCGCCATCGCCTTCGACGTGTAGACCGGGTCCAAAAAGATGCCCTCGGACTTCGCGCACTGAACGACGGCATTCCTCGAAGGGCCGTTCGGAAGCCCGTAGCCGGGAAGGTACATGCTGTCATCGAGTTCGATAGCATCCGTGGTTCCAGATTCATGGATTCCGACCAGGGGGGCGACGTCAGAGACTAACTGCTCGATAATCGGACGCTGCATCGCTTTCGACCGTGAGATTGTCGCGCCGACAAGCTTCGCCGTCGAGCCGGTGAGTTTGAGCCCGGCAAGCAACCCCGCATGAGTCCCGCCTGATCCTGACACGACGAAGATGTGGCTGAACGCCTTTCCGAGTTTCCGTTCCTGTTCCGCGATTTCCAGGGCGCAGGTCACGTAGCCCAGGCAGCCGATCGCGTTCGACCCGCCCAGCGGCACGACGTACGGCGAAAGCCCTTTCGCCCGCAACGACGCCGCATGAGCCTCCACCGCCTCGGCGAGCGGGTCGTGGCGTCCGACCCGCACGATCTCCGCACCGACAAGCTTGTCTAGAAGCAGGTTTGCCGAGTTGTGGTAGGTCTCGGAACGGTCGGGAACGTCGTCCTTTAGGACCAAATGGCACGTCAGGCCAAGCTTGGCCGCGACCGCCGCAGTCAAGCGAGCGTGGTTCGATTGTAAGGCTCCGGACGTGACGACGATGTCGCATCCCTTCACCAGAGCGTCCCCCATCAGATATTCGAGCTTCCGCAGCTTATTGCCGCCCATGGCGATGCTGCCGAAATCATCCCGCTTGATGGAGATCCGCGGGCCACCGTAAGTGGCGGAGAGCCGGTCGAGCGTCTCGATCGGCGTCGGCCATTGGGACAGTATCTGCCGAGGGTGTGCGTCGAGCTGCATGGGATCGGAACCTTGCTCGGTGTAAAGCAGTGAAATCATTAGGAACGTATAGAGTTATGCAGGGTGCGTATAGCCCGTAACGAGTGGAGAACGCGGCTCGCCTCATCGAGGCAGACTTCAACCGCTCGGTGTGGCCTAGATGAGAAAAGCCCCAAGGCTGCGTCCATCCGCTGTAGGAAACACGACATCACCGTCGGTTTGAAGCGCGCGATTTGTGATTCTGAACTACTAAGACGGGCGAAGAATCGCTCGCAAGGCGGGCTATTCGGGATAGGACTCAATGCCCTCCATCGTCGGCTTGTGGAAGAGGATGAATACCAGGGGGTTGCCGGGCTCGGACATTGCGTCGCTGCGCTGGCCCGCTATCTCTCCGGCCACGCCGCTCGTATACTCCGCGACCACTTCGCCGAAGCTGTTGCGCTGGATGGCCACCTTCTGTCCGGGTTCGACCTTGTCATTGAGCTTGACCAAATGCTCGACGATCCCGCCCTGGGTTGCCAGGATAGGGAACGCACTGTTGCCGACGAAGACATTCACGTCCTTGCCTGTCCGGCCCATCGGCCCGGCGACGATGCCGTGATGCTTGAGGACGTTCATCGTGCCTTCCACGAACAGTGAGATCATCTCGACGTTCAGAACGCGAGCAGCACCGATCTCCGGTGTAAAGGACGGGATGCCCGCGTCCATGAACGCGTTGTGCAGGACACCGGGATAGACATGGTTGTCGAAGATCTGGCCGACGGGATAGAGCTCCACCATTGCCTTGACCTCGGGCACATCCATGCCGCCAAGATTAAATGCGGTGACTTCGAATCCGGTTGTTCCGGTGTGGAAGTCGATCGCGAAGTCGGCGTTCGGCCGCAGCAGCCGGTTGAACAGCAGCCCGGCGTGTCGGCTGGGCGCGGTGGCACCGTTCTCGTTCCCGGGCCATTCCCGATTCATATCGATCAGATCTAGGCCTCTGCCCTGATTGGGCCACCTGCGCTGCATGCTTTCAATGGCCGGGCGTGCCACGTCGGTGACCGCCATGACCGTGCCCGACATCCGCGCCGGATCGAGCTGGTTCATCACGGTCTGGACCGCGTGAATGTTACTCATTTCGTCGCCATGCACACCACTGGTCAGGACGCCGCGCTTGCCCGGCCTTGCCCCCTTGGCGACCGTCACGGACACGTACCAGTGCTGCCCCGTGGGCATCTGCGCACCCTGAAAATACAGGAGGTGCTTCTGTCCCGGCTCCAGGTCGTTGACGTCGAGCGCGCTGATAACCTTTTTTCCCCGGATAACATCGCCGGTATAGGCCGTTCCTGATGTCGGATGGGCAGCGGGTGTCGCTGCGTCCTGAGCATTTGCAGCACCCGCGTTGACGGCAAGGGCAGCCGACGCGCCGACCGTGGCAATAGATGCAATCAACAGATCGCGGCGATCGATGCCGTTCTTCGATTTGTCCGACATGATGGAGGCCCTTTGTGATTGAAAAGCTACTTTAGAACAACGGCATGCATGTTGGTCGCGACAATCCCGCGCGACTTCAAACTAGGGTATGCTGCTGAACTGGCAAGGTTGCGTGACTTCTGCGAAGCTAGGCCGGGCTCGTGAACTTGCGGGGTCGTTCGGCAAGATCCGGAGATCGCGCGCGAAGCAGGCCTGCCGTGTGGACGTCGACGGCGGTACCAATCACATGCGAGTTCGCAGTTTCATCTCGTCCGGCGTGCCAGTTCTTTCCGGGACCTACCAGGAAGCGAGATCAGTGAGCGACGACCCGGTGCGCGCCTCTTGACGCACCAGCCGGCAGGATTGATCGACTTTTCGGGCGGCATCGAGCCGCGTCAGTATGACCCTAGGATCACGATTTTACGGTCGGTGACTGAAGCGGGCGATTTGCGCATCCTTCATCAGGTTGCGAAAGCTGAGGCCGCTCATATGCACCAGTGTCCTGTGGTCGCCGCCTTCGAAATAGATGTCGCTGGCATTGCCGAGGCTTTCGTCGAGGATCACAGGCACGTTGTAGGCCGATCCGATCGGCGGAACTGCGCCAATGTCGCAATCGGCGAAAAGCGAACTGACCTCATCTTCCGAGGCGAGGCCAAGGCGTCTGTTCATCACATCCTGTAACGTGCTGAGCTCGATCCGGTGTGTGCTGGGAACGACGGCCAGGACGTATCCCATTTCATGATGTACGACGACTGATTTGGCCAGCCGGCTGCCCGGAACATGTGCGGCTTGTGCCGATTGGCTGGTTGTCGCTGTGCGATGATGAGGCACGGTGTCGTAGGCGACACCCTCACCGTCGATATAATCCTGAAGTTTCCTTGCGATCGTCATCTGGGCGCCCCCTGTATTGCGTGGCGAGGCATGAAAGGTATTCTCCTCTCATCGCCTGCGAAGTCAACGGCGAGCGGCCGCAAATGCCTGTTGCGGTTCGTTGGCTGATGACCGCCATGGGGCGATGGCGGTCGAACAAGCTCTCCGGTGCTCCGCGCGGTTGACACGCGCCCGATATCTCCGTGCTAGGCGGAGGCTCTCAGTTCGCTGCGTACGGCCAGTGCCTCGTCCGTCGAGAGCACGGAGGCGTAGGCGAAGGCGAATGCCGCCATGAAGGCCGCATGCGCCTGCGCGGCGGGGACCGACGTGCCGTTGAATTCGAGGTCGCGCGTTGCGCAGGCATCGTGGATGACCGTTACCCGGTACCCGAAATCGCTGGCGGCTCGCGTGATGGCATCGATGCACATATGACTCATACTGCCGACGACGGTGACCTCGTCGATGCCATTGCGGTCGAGTGTCGCCTTCAGATCAGTTTCACGGAACGAGTTGACGTGGTTCTTGACGATGACGGTTTCGCCGGGCCGGTCCAGCACTTTCGGGTGAATCTGCGCACCCTCCGAGCCGGCAAGGAAAAAGGCTGCATTCTCGCCGGCCGACTCATGTCTGATATGGACGACAAGATCGCCTGCATCGCGGGCTGCCGCGATCATCCGTGCGGCATTGTCGGCGGCTGCGTCAGCACCGTTCAACGGCCACTTGCCGTTTGGAAAGTAATCGTTCTGAATGTCGACGACGATGAGGGCTCGCTTGTTCATGTCCTTGTATCCTTTCATTCCTTCCGGGGACGATCCCCGTTCGTTGATGGACAAGTTACGTCTGAAGCCGCATTGTGTGGATTGGCGTAATTGACATTATCGAGGCCAAAACTGACAAATGAGCCAGACCGACGCGCCGGCCGAGATCGGTATCCTGCTTTATCCGAACGTCCAGCTCGCAGCCGTCTACGGCCTGACCGATCTCTTTTACCTAGCCAATCGGTTCGCAGCGGCCCGGCAACCGTCGGGAGGCCCCGCCCTGCGTGTAAGCCATTGGCGCGGGACAGAAACCGCAGCGACAATCGAGCGCGTTTTCGATACGGTGCCCGGCACTACTGGGTCGCCCACCGTCCTCGTCCTGCCTCCAAGCTTCAGCGAGCCGATGACCTCGGAGGAAGCCGGTCCGCTGGCGCGATGGCTTCGTGAGCGGCATGCCGAGGGAACGACGCTGAGCTCCGTTTGCGTCGGCGCCTTCCTTCTTGCAGAAACGGGCCTTCTGGCACACCGCATGGCGACGACCCACTGGGTCTATGCGGACTTGCTGGCGCAGCGATTTCCCGAGGTGCGGGTGGACACCGACAAACTCATCGTCGACGAGGGCGACATGATTACCGCGGGTGGCATGATGGCCTGGACCGATCTCGGTCTCAACCTCGTCGAAAGATTGCTGGGATCGACCATCATGCTCGATACCGCGCGCCACCTCCTCGTCGATCCGCCGGGCAGGGAGCAGCGCTGCTACAGCAGTTTCTCGCCACGCCTGAACCATGGCGACGGGCAGATCCTAAAGGTGCAGCACTGGCTGCACGCGAGCGGCGCGCGCGGCGTGACACTTGCGGCGATGGCGCAGCGTGCCCGCCTGGAAGAGCGCACCTTCCTTCGTCGGTTCCACAAGGCGACCGGCCTGCGGCCGACCGAATATTGCCAGCATCTGCGGGTCGGCAAGGCGCGCGAGATGCTCGAATTCTCGAATTGCACCGTCGAGCAGACCGCCGTTGCGGCCGGTTACGAGGATTCGGGTGCGTTCCGAAAAGTGTTCCAGAAAATCACCGGGCTATCGCCGGGAGACTACCGCAAGCGCTTCGGATTGACCGGGCGGGCATGAGGTCCGGCATTATGCCGCGCAAGTGTGTGAGAGGTGGGACCGAAGCCTGTTTTCAGTGAAAGGACTCGGCATGGAGCGGGCGGCGCTCTTCGCGAGTCTCTTTTGGCTCGTGGCAAAACACCCCGTTTGTTTCGATGCTGCTGCGATGATCAACGCCCGTACCACATGCGCCAGAGCAACCCGTCGCTGCGGATGTAATGGTGGTAGAGCGCTGCACCGACATGGGCGAGTAGCAGTGCGACCAGAAGGTTGGCTCCGAGGCCGTGCGGGATACGCGGAGGATATTAAAGGACGTTCGGCAGTTCAGCGCCCGCTCCACCGAAGATGAAGGGTCCCGCACCATTCAACACAATCATACCGATACCGCTTGCGATCATGCCGAGGATGACAATGTAGAAGGCAATGTGAACGCCGCGCGCCAGCCGTTCCTGCCACAGGAGCGATCCCTGCACCGGCTCGGGCTTCTTATCGAAGAACCACCACCAGACGATGCGGAACGTGGTGAGCAGCAGGGCTATGATCGCTGCGGGGATGTGCATGCGCAGGCTTTCGTGTCCGGGGCAAGCGCGCTGCCCGCCTGAAACCTGGAACCGAGCGCGAGTATAGCGAGGATGGCGACCAGCCGGTGGATCGTGACGGGGATCGCGCCGTAGCGGCTAGTTGTGCTTCTCAGCATCCATTTCTCCTTCGAGTCTTGCTCGCAGCGTCGCCATCACGCGGTGCGCTATCCTGATATCTTCAAGTGAAAAGCCCTCAGCCAACGCGTCGACCCTCGGGTTGTACGCGTTGATCGCGGACTCGTAGGCGCGGCGTCCCTTCGCCGTAAGCACCACGAGATGCGCCCTCCGGTGGTGCGGGTTGGGCTCGAACACCACGATCCCTTCCTGGTGCAGATCATTTACGATGCGCTGAACATTCTGCCGATTAGCTCCGAGGTCACGGGCGAGCCACGCCACCGGCTGCGGCCGGTCGGCGTGCACGATCGCTCCGAGAATCTGCCACCGAGCACTGGTCAGCCCGTAGGACCCAACTAGCCTGTCTCCCCACAACAGGGTCAGGTTGTTCGCTCTGAACAGGCTGAGGATCAGGTCGGTCAAGGCATCGCCCTTCCGGTTTCGGGTCGTTTCGCTCATTGGCAACATCCATCTATATTGACATTATTATGTCAAGTTAATATGTCTTCATTGTATCGAATTGACATCATGCTTACAATCTGGAAGGAGCTCGAAATGTCCCGCATGAAGCCCATGGACGAGAGACTACCTATCGAACGCCAACTGGCCATCGAAGCCGCGCCGGTCGTACTCATCAACCTCTTCACACTCGATGCGGCCGATGAAGAGCGCTTTCTCGAAGTCTGGAAGGACGACGCCGAGTTCATGAAGCGCCAGCCGGGCTTTATCTCGACCCAACTCCATCGCGCCATAGGCGAAAGCCCAGCCTACCTGAACTATGCGGTGTGGGAATCGAATGAAGCATTTCGCGCAGCTTTCACACATCCTGAGTTCCGGGCGAAGCTGACGAGCTATCCATCGTCCGCAATTGCAAGACCGCAGCTGTTCCAAAAGGTCGGCGTTGCCAGCATCTGCACGGCCTGACCGGCGAGAAAGAGACACGACAACGAAGTGAGAAGGCGCACGACGCTTCTGTTCAAAATCCTTGCGGTCACGGAGGCAGCGATGTCTGCCGGCGTCAGGAGATGGCAGCTCGCAGAAGGTCATTAGCGGCCGCTCGATCGATCGGAACCTTCGTTGAGGTCACCTCAGTGTTGCCTCTCCGTTGTGAAAGCACCATGCCGCCGATATCGGCATAGCCGGCCCGCTAGCTTGGCGCAATGTTGCGAAGCCATGATGCGGTCGGCGCTGCGCGTGTGCAGCGATTCATGGCGCATGGCCGGAGGGAATATGCGGAGGAGTATGGTGCGAGCGTTTGCGTTTTGCGCGGCCGTAGTGACGCTTGCCGGCTGCGTTGACGCCAATGCGCCGACGCTCGTGCCCGTCGCAGCACCCTTTGACCCGCCTCTCAATCTGCCGGCTGTCGCCCATCACATCTGCGTCGGCGACGGCAATTTCATGTATCGCGAGGCGAAGAAGCAATACGAACTGCGCGCCGGCATGGGTGGCTATCCAATCGATCCGGCCCAGGAAGAAGCGAACGCGACCGCTGCCGCACACCGGCAGTATGTCACGTGCCTGTCGAGCCAGGGATATCGGATCGCCGACAGATAAGTTCTAGAGTGAATTGCTGCCGCCGGACTCTGCATCGCTTGATACCATCTCCGAACGGAGCAAGCAGTTCTTGAGATCAGCGCCTGCGGATCACGCCCAGTCGCTGCCGATCACGACTGCTGGAGGCTGCGTGTGATCGCGGAACTTTGCTACGAAGGAACGCATTTTTCTCGGATAAATCCAGAAGGAGGATTTATCATGAAAATCTCCATCTTCGTTCCCGCCCTGTCAGCAGGGGCTCTGCTCACGCTCGCATCAATCACTCCCGTTCAGGCGGCGCCTGTGCAGCAGGTCCCGCTCCCAAGCGCCTCGAACATTCAAATGGTGCAGTACAGTCAGCGGGCAGGCCACTTGAACGGCTATCGTGGCACACGCACCGAGCGCCCGGGCACTCGCCGCGGTCCGGATGGCTATTGGTATCCGCTGGCAGCCTTTGGCGTCGAGGGCGGCACAACGGGTTCGATCGGCAATCGGCCCGTGCGGCCGATGCAACGGCAAACCTACTGCCAGAACACGTTCGGCGGCACCAATGGCGATGGCGGCATGCCCTGTGACAACGGCTATTGATCGCGTTGGGCCAGGGGAAAGGCGGGACGATCTCTCGCCTTTCCGATCATCGATTTCCTCCAACTTTTGGCGATATTTTGCGGTGGGTGCGCCGCGGTCCGGCCACCGTCTGGTAGTATGTGAGCCGCCCCTGCGCAGATTGGCCTGCTTCGCCTAAGAAATTGACTAACTGATCAAAAATGCCGCAAAAAGAGGCTTCAATAATAGGCGAGATATGCGCGAGGCGCATTGCTGCATTGCGGTAATCTCCCTATTCCTGATCGAAACAATGGGCTATCTCTTATCTCGAAGGCAGCGCACTCCTCCTCCCAGCGCTCCTTCATCGGACTGGCAACACTCCTCCTCCCAGTTGTCAGTCAGGATCAAGAGCCCGGTGCACCTCCTCCCGCACCGGGCTCTTTTCTATTTCAGCCCCCCTCACACATGTTCAGGCGCTTGTGCTGGCCCATCTGCTCGGGACTGCGCTACACTGCCGCGAGCCATGGCAGCGTCGGGAAGTCTTTTACCGAGCGAAAAAATCCCGTAGGCAATCGCCAGTGATCTGATATATCAGGCCGTTCGTGTTGATTTGCGCCAGCATCACGCGACAGGCTTGAGAGGAGTTGACTGATGAGATGGAAGCGCACGATCCAGCTTCTGGATGTTCACGCCGAGGGCGAGATCGGCAAGGTCGCGATCGGCGGCGTGCCAAAGATTCCCGGCAATACCGTCGCCGAGCAGCTGAACTGGCTGAACACCGATCCGAAGGGTCAGGAACTGCGCCGCTTCCTCTGCCTCGAACCGCGCGGCGCGCCGATCGGCTCTGTCAATCTGCTGCTGCCGCCGAAGCATCCGGATGCCGATGCGGCCTTCATCATCCTGCAGCCGGACCAGGCGCATGCGAGCTCCGGCTCGAACTCGATCTGTGTCACAACCGCGCTATTGGAAACCGGCGTCGTCGAGATGAAGGAGCCGGAAACCATTGTCACGCTGGAGACGGCCGCCGGCCTCGTCAAGGCGACCGCGACCTGCCGCGACGGGCGATGCGAGAAGGTGAAGCTCACCATGGTCCCGTCCTTCGTGCACGAGCTCGACGTGGCCATCGACACGCCGCACTGGGGCAAGGTCAAGGTCGACCTATGCTACGGCGGTGTTTTCTACGCGCTGGTCGACGTCGGGCAGATCAATCTGACAATCGAGAAGGGCAATGCTGCCGCCCTGGTTCAGGCCGGCATGGTCCTGAAGGAACTGATCAACCGTGGCATCGAGGTTGTCCATCCGGAAATCCCGGCAATCTCCGGCGTTGCCTACGTCATGTTCCGCGACCTCGAGGCGGACGGCACCGTTCGCACCTGCACCACGATGTGGCCGGGCCGGGCCGATCGCTCGCCCTGCGGCACGGGCAGTTCCGCCAATCTCGCGGCATGGCATGCGCGCGGCAAGGCAAAGGTCGGCGATGTCTTCAAGTCGCGCTCGATCATCGGTTCGGAGTTCGAAGTCGGATTGCTGGCGGAAACCGAAGTTGCCGGTCGCCCCGCGATCATTCCGACCATCGCGGGCCGCGGTTTCACCTTCGGCCTTTCGCAGGTCGCACTCGATCCCTTCGATCCGCATCCGGGCGGTTTTGCCTTGACGGATGTCTGGGGGCCATTGGCCGGCGAGATCTGACGCTCAATAGGTGAAGGGGTCGACCTCTGCCTTTTCAACGGCGTGGTCGCCCGCTCGCTCCGGATAGATGACACCCTTGCGCAGGATGATGTTGGCGTAAAGCCGCGGTTCGCTGGTCTGGATCACGGCGTGAGCGGTCCGTACTCGATTGTAGAAGTCTGCCCCGACGAGCGGCACGACCTGTCGGTGCGGCTCGTGGCGGGCGCAGCAGTCGATCATCTCCTCGTGAACCGGGTCGAGCCTGTCGCGCTCGGCCTTGACGGTCGACCGGAAGATCGCCTCTGTAACAAAGTCGTCGATCGGCAGGACGCTGAGAACGGCGTCGAGCACGGCCACGATGCCGTGGCCATCAAGACGGATCAGCCGCCGTGCATGTTCGACGCCGGGGTAATTGCCGTCGACGATAGCGATTTCGTCGCCATGCCCCATGGCACGCAGCGTCGAAAGCAATTCCGGGCTCAAAAGTGGGTTAAGTCCCTTCAGCATTTTCGACCTCCTTGAATAAAACGTTCTGGTCCGTGAGATAGCGCGCGAAGATCGGTAGGCTGGCGCCGCCGATGGCGCGCGCATGGGCTCCGATTGCGCCTTCGATGATGTCGGGCATGACGACGCCCTGGAGATCGAGCATCGCTGCTTCGTGGATGGTCGCCTGCACGATCCGTTCTCGCACCCATCCGGGAAAGCCGCCGTCGATCACGGCCGCGCTGAAGTCGATGATCGAGGCTGCCGCGACGATCGCCTGCGCGAGTGCTCGGGCGGTGTCCTGGATCCACGTTTCCAGGGGCTCGCCGAAGTCGATCCAGTCGTCGGCTGAATACCAGAGTGGCTGCGGGTCGATGCCGCGCTCCCGCAGCATGTTCTCGAGAACGAAGATTGAGGCAACTTCAAGCAGCTGCAGCGTTTCGCCGTTCTTGCCGCGCACCGGGAGTGGGCCGATGGCGCCAGCCGTACCCGTGCGCCCCGAAAAGATCGCGGAATTGAGGACAATGCCGCCGCCGATGAAGGAGCCGATGAAAAAATAAACGAAGTCGGGGTAGGACGGCCCGATGCCGAATACGAGTTCTGCGCCGCAGGCACTTGTCGCATCGTTCTGCAGGTAGACCGGGTAGGGCACGCGGGCGGCAATCTCGGTGTGGAGATCGAAGTCGCGCCATACATCCATCGCGCCCTTGGGTGAACCGACTTCCTCTTCCCAGTTCCAAAGCTCGAACGGTGCCGCGATACCGATGCCGGCAATGCGGCCGCGTTGCTTCTCGTCGAGCCGGCTTTCGAGTTCGCGGATCCCTGAAGTGATGAAATTCAGAAAGACGTCAGGCAGCGGATAGGCATAGGTCTGGTGAAGCTGCAGGCGGATCTTGCCCACGAAATCCATCAACACTAGGTCCGCGCTGCGTCGGCCCATCTTGACGCCGAACGAGTAGACGGCATCGGCATTGAGGCGCATCGGGATAGACGGCTGGCCAACCCGGCCACGCACCGGCTCTCCGCGGGAGAGCAGCCCTTCCTTCTCCAATGCTCGCATGATGACGGAGACTGTTTGCGCCGAAAGCCCGGTTCGCCGCGCGATATCGGCCTTCGACTGGGAGCCGTAAAGGCGCACCAGCGACAGCACAAGCCGCTCGTTATAGGCGCGCACCCTGATTTGGTTCGCGCCGCCTGCCGGACTCAAAATAGGCGGTTGAGCCGACGTATGTACCGGACCGTCCAAAGACGACATTGGCCACTCCTCCCGTCTGTTGGCCTATGCCCTATTTTCATCGAGCATGCCATATAGAATTAATAATTCAATTGGATTTATTTATTGACAAGGCAATTCCTTTCGCTCTTAATTGCCATCGTCAAACGGCACGGAACGGCTTGGAGGAGGCCGTCGGCGAGACTGCAGCGGTTCTCGTGCCCGTCAATTCCGGCACCGCCAGGGGGCGGGTCGGCTAATCTCAGGGAGGACTCAATGAAGAAATCAGTGCTTTCCGCCGCGCTTGGTGCGCTCGCCCTCGGTGTCGCCTTCTCGGCGCCGGCCATGGCCGCGGATGTTTCCGCCTGCCTCATTACCAAGACCGACACCAACCCGTTCTTCGTCAAGATGAAGGAAGGCGCGACGGCCAAGGCTAAGGAACTGGGCGTGACGCTTAAGTCCTACGCCGGCAAGATTGATGGTGACAGCGAAAGCCAGGTTGCCGCGATCGAAAGCTGCATTGCCGACGGCGCGAAGGGTATTCTGATCACGGCGTCCGACACGAAGGGCATCGTCCCCTCGGTCAAGAAGGCCCGCGATGCCGGCCTCCTGGTGATTGCCCTCGACACCCCGCTCGATCCGGCTGACGCAGCCGACGCAACCTTCGCAACTGACAACCTGCTCGCCGGCAAGCTGATCGGCCAGTGGGCCAAGGAAACGCTCGGCGACAAGGCAAAGGATGCCAAGGTCGGCTTCCTCGACCTGACGCCATCGCAGCCGACTGTCGACGTTCTGCGTGACCAGGGCTTCATGATGGGCTTCGGCATCGACACCAAGGACCCGAATAAGATCGGCGACGAAGACGATGCGCGCATCGTCGGCCACGACGTGACGAACGGCAACGAAGAAGGCGGCCGCAAGGCGATGGAAAACCTTCTGCAGAAGGATCCGAGCATCAACGTCATTCACACGATCAACGAGCCAGCCGCAGTTGGCGCCTACCAGGCCCTCAAGGCTGTCGGCATGGAAAAGAACGTCCTGATCGTCTCGGTTGACGGCGGTTGCCCAGGCGTCCAGTCGGTCAAGGAAGGCGTCATCGGCGCCACCTCCCAGCAGTATCCGCTGCTGATGGCTTCGCTCGGCATCGAGGCGATCAAGAAGTTCGCCGACAGCGGTGAAAAGCCGAAGCCAACCGAAGGCAAGTCGTTCTTCGATACCGGCGTTTCGCTTGTCACCGACAAGCCGGTCTCTGGCCTCGAGTCAATCGACACGAAGGTCGGCACCGACAAGTGCTGGGGCTAAGTCTCGCGATATGAATCTAGCGCCGGCCGGGGCTTGATCCTCGGCCGGTTTCGACTGACCATAGCTGCTGCCTGAGAAACCGGCGAACGAAGACCGGCGTGATAAGGGGCAGGGGCTTTCCGCGCGCGGTTTGGCGCGAAAGCGGAGGAGGAACAATGACCGGAGCACAGGAATTCGAACGGGTGCTTGACGGCAGCGACAAGAACGTCGCGTCGTTCGAACACCAAAGCGTACCATTTGTGAAACGTGCGCAGCACTTCCTGCATTCGACCCCGGCCGCCGTGCCGCTGATCGTGCTGGTGCTGGCGATCATCATCTTTGGCTTCGCGCTCGGCGGACGGTTCTTCTCGTCCTACACGTTGACGCTCATCTTGCAGCAGATCGCCATCGTCGGCATTCTCGGTGCTGCACAGACGCTGGTCATCCTGACTGCCGGCATCGATCTTTCGATCGGCGTCATCATGGTCATTTCGGCTGTCATCATGGGCAACTGCGCCATTACTTACGGCATTCCGACACCGATCGCTGTGCTGGCCGGGATGCTTGTCGGCGGTCTCTGTGGCTTGCTGAACGGGTTCCTCGTCGCCTATGTGAAGCTGCCGCCGTTCATCGTAACGCTCGGCACCTGGAACATCGTCATGGCGACGAACTTCATCTATTCCGCCAACGAAACGATCCGCGACACCGATGTCGATGCGCAGGCGCCGCTGCTACATTTCTTTGCGATCAGCTTCAGATTGGGCACCGCCGTGCTTACTCTCGGCGTCATCGCCATGGTGCTGCTCGTTCTTGTGCTCTGGTATATCCTCAATCACACGGCCTGGGGCCGCCACGTTTATGCCGTCGGCGACGACCCTGAAGCGGCCAAGCTCTCCGGCATCCAGGCCAAGAGTGTGCTGCTGACGGTCTATACCGTCTCCGGCATCATTGCCGCCTTCGCAGCCTGGGTCTCGATCGGCCGTAATGGCTCGATCTCTCCCTCGTCCGCGGTGACGGATTATAACCTGCAGGCCATCACGGCGACCGTGATCGGCGGCATCTCGCTCTTCGGCGGTCGCGGCTCGATCCTAGGCACCCTGTTCGGCGCGATGATCGTTGGCGTGGTCTCGATGGGCCTCAACATGCTCGGCGCCGATCCGCAGTGGAAGGTGTTGCTCACCGGCGTGCTCATCATCGCCGCAGTCGCAATCGACCAGTGGATCAGAAAGGTGTCGGTGTAACATGGCAAACGAACCCCTTCTTTCGGCTCGCGGGCTCGTCAAACGCTACGGACGCGTCACCGCACTCGATCATGCCGATTTCGACCTTTATCCCGGCGAGATTCTCGCTGTGATCGGCGACAACGGTGCTGGCAAATCGTCGCTCATCAAGGCCATATCTGGCGCGATCGCTCCCGATGAGGGCGAGATTACGCTGGAGGGCAAGCCGGTCCACTTCAAGTCCCCCATGGAGGCGCGAGAGGCGGGCATCGAGACCGTCTACCAGAATCTCGCGCTTTCGCCGGCACTATCGATTGCCGACAACATGTTCCTGGGTCGCGAGATCAGGAAACCTGGCTTGCTCGGCAGCTGGTTCCGTATGCTCGATCGCCCGGCGATGGAGAAGCGGGCGCGCGCCAAGCTCTCCGAGCTTGGCCTGATGACCATCCAGAACATCAACCAGGCGGTCGAAACGCTCTCGGGCGGGCAGCGCCAGGGTGTGGCCGTGGCGCGCGCCGCCGCCTTCGGATCGAAGGTCGTTATCATGGACGAGCCGACGGCCGCCCTCGGCGTCAAAGAAAGCCGCAAGGTGTTGGAACTGATCCTCGACGTACGCTCGCGCGGTTTGCCGATCGTGCTGATCTCGCACAACATGCCACATGTTTTCGAGGTCGCCGACCGCATTCATATTCATCGGCTTGGCCGCCGTCTGACGGTCATCAATCCGAAGGAATACACGATGTCCGACGCCGTTGCTTTCATGACCGGCGCCAAAGCCGTGCCGACGGAGCCGGTCGCCGCATGAGCGTCACGATCGACGAAATCGCCGGCGAGGTCATCGACCGCGCCGGAGATATCAAACGCTTCCTGATCGCCATTGCAGGTCCCCCCGGCGCTGGCAAGTCCACCATGGCAGACAATCTTGCCGATGCCCTGAAAGCCAGGGGCGAAACGGCCGAGGTCCTGCCGATGGATGGCTTCCATATGGACAATGCCATCCTCGTCGAACGCGGTCTTCTGGCGCGCAAGGGTATCCCGGAAACCTTCGACGTTCGAGGCTTCCTGGATATCATCCGGGCTGTACGCCCTGCCGACCAGGAAGTCCTGATCCCGGTCTTCGACCGGTCCCGCGAGATAGCCATCGCCTCGGCGCGTGTCGTTTCGCCGGAGCATCGCTTCATCATCGTCGAGGGCAACTACCTGCTGTTCAGCCAAGGCAAATGGGCCGAACTCGAAGGCATCTTCGACTACTCTGTCATGCTGGCGCCGCCGATCGAGGTGCTCGAGGAGCGGCTGTGGGCGCGCTGGCGCGGCTACGGGCTGACAGAGGAGGAAGCGAGCGCCAAGGTCTGCGGCAATGATCTGCCTAATGGCCGGCTGATCCTCGGCAACCGCCGCAGGGCGGATGTGACGCTCGACATGGCCTGATCTGTCCGCTGTTCCCGCTGAAGTACTGGACTTGCAGCGCGTGATGGAATCGTTGCAGGTTTATCCTCATGCAACTTCCGCGTTATCAGCGGAATGCCTGGAGGGAGAGCAAATGGGTTTCACGGAAGCAGTCTCGACAGTTTTTTCGAAATACGCCGTCTTCAGCGGCCGCGCCGGCCGCCCCGAATTTTGGTGGTTTGCGCTCTTCAACGTCATCGCCTCACTGATCCTGGCCTTTCTCGACAAGGTCCTCTTCGGTTACGAAATACTTGGCGCCCTGTACGGTCTTGCCGTGTTGCTTCCCGGCCTCGGCGTCGCGGTTCGGCGCCTCCATGATATCGGCCGCTCCGGCTGGTGGATTCTGGTCGGCGTCATTCCGCTGGTGGGCTGGATCGTTCTTCTCGTCTGGTATGTCAGCCGTGGCACGCCGGGCTTCAATGAATACGGCGCGCCCGCCTGAAACGGTCGGTAAAATGTTTGCCATGCAGCGCGTTGGGGTGATAATGCGCAGGGCTGAACCTTATAGGCCAGCCCGCGGAGTTTCAGCGCATGCAATCGATCACCATCCGTCGTCCCGATGATTGGCACCTGCATCTGCGTGACGGCGCCATGTTGGAAGGGGTGATCGGTGATACGAGCCGCAACTTCGCTCGCGCAATCATCATGCCGAACCTGGTGCCGCCGGTGGTGACCACAACGGACGCCGAAGCCTATCGCGGTCGCATCATGGCGGCGCTGCCGAAGGGCGACAAGTTCCAGCCGCTGATGACGCTTTACCTGACGGAGCACACCAATCCCGATGACGTTGAGGCCGGCAAGGCGAGCGGGCTGATTACCGCCGTCAAGCTTTACCCCGCCGGCGCCACGACCAATTCGCATGGCGGGGTGCGCGATATCGAGAAGGCGATGCCGGTGCTGGAACGCATGGCCAGGATCGGCCTGCCGCTTTGCGTTCATGGCGAGGTGACGACACCTGACGTCGACATCTTCGATCGTGAAGCGGTGTTCATCGCAACCGTGCTCGATCCGCTCCGCAAACGCCTGCCCGAACTCAAGGTCACGATGGAGCACGTGACCACCAAGGACGGCGTCGACTACATCAAGTCTGCAAGCGGCAATCTCGCAGGCTCGATCACGACGCACCATCTGATCATCAACCGCAATGCCATCCTGGTCGGCGGCATTCGCCCGCATTACTATTGCCTGCCGGTCGCCAAGCGCGAGAACCACCGCCTTGCCCTTCGCGCCGCCGCAACGAGCGGCGATCAGCGCTTCTTTCTAGGCACGGATTCAGCCCCGCACGTCGATCCCTTGAAGGAATGTGCCTGCGGCTGCGCCGGCATTTATACTTCGATCAACACGATGAGTTGCCTTGCGCATGTCTTCGAACAGGAAGCCGCGCTCGACAAGCTCGAAGCATTCGCGTCGTTGAACGGACCCGCCTGGTATGGCCTGCCGGTCAACGAAGAAAGAATAACGCTGGTCAAGCGTGATAGCCCCGTCAGTTTTCCGAGCAAGGTCGAAACCGGTGCAGGCGTAGTTACCGTTTTCGATCCAATGTTCCCGCTCCATTGGGACGTTGAGCGCTAAAGATCTTTTGTCATCACGGAATGTTTACTGCCGCTCTTCTTTGAGGGCTGCAGGGATATGCTATGCCTGCGGCATCGCTGATCTAAATGCATGAATTTTTAACGAAATAAGTAAGACATTCGTCATAGCAGACCCGTAGGCTTTGCACGAATGGGGCGCGCCGGCCATCGCGATTTCTAAAGCATGACGCTTGATTACCATTCCCTTTGGCGCTTGCTGTCTCGACCACGTGTCTTGCCCTTACGTCGCTGGGCAGTTGGTTTGTGCACCGCTCCGAGACTTTTCTTTTAACCTGCACTTTGGGCCTCGTTCTCATCGTCAGCGGCATCATTGCTTACGGCATGTATGTCGATGATCCGGCGGTGGTGTTTGCCGTTGTCTCGTTCGTACTTTTCCATGCCGGCTTTGCAACTGTCTGGGGCGCCGGTTGCCAGTTTCGCACTAGCGGACTGGCGCTGCGAGCCACCGTCGCCTGCGCCCTGGTGGCGATGCTCGTTTCCATTCCTCCACTGTTGATCGGTTATGACGGGCTCGCATTTATCGCCGAAAATGCGGCGATCGCTGCCATGCTCTTCGCTACCGCCTATCAGTATTGGCGGGCGCGGCAAGAGGCGCCGGCGCCTCTGACCGGAATTACCGTCCTCTATTGCCTGACGGCGATTTCCTTCGTTCTGTGCGCGGCCGTCCTGATCGCCGATGGAAAGATGGTGCTGGGCGTTGCGCCGAGCAATTGGGCCGAGGATCTGAGCCTTGCGATCTGCATCGCCAGCATGACCGGCATCGGTGCCCTGTCGCTGGCACTTCACCAGTGGCGGCTCGCCGCGCGGCACCGTCTGGATGCCATGACGGATCCGCTGACCGGGCTCGTGAATCGCCGTGCGCTTTTCGATCGCTACGGGCAGGGTCTGATGGGATCGGCAACCGCAGTGCTGATCTTCGATCTCGATCGCTTCAAGTCCATTAACGATACCTTTGGGCACGCCGGAGGCGACCGTGTACTGAAGGTTTTCGCAGCTGAGCTCGCGGCGAATTGCAGAATCGGTGATACCGCCGCGCGCCTCGGCGGCGAGGAGTTTGCGCTGGTTGTGAAAGAGATCATGCCTGGCCGCGCCGAAATGGTGGCCGAACGCATCCGCAAAGCTTTTGCCGGCCGCGAGATCTACCTCGACGACGAAACACTCACATGCACGGTCAGTGTCGGTGTCGCGCCGGGGCGCTCCACGCCGATGGATTTTGACGCGATGCTGAATGCCGCAGACAAGGCGCTCTACGCCGCCAAGCGCGGGCCGGAACCGAATCGAGCTCGCAAGCCATCTCCATTCTGTGCCGGCGGGTGCGGCTCGCACCGGCTCTTGAGCGAAAAACTCAGCTCGCCTATTGTCGCCGTCGGCCGGATGCGGCCAGCCGCCCCGCGGCGCGAAAGCGCGATGGTGAATGCATCCAGATACATCCTTCACATCCCTTGCCGTTTGGCGATTGATGGCGAACGGGTCAGCAGACGCGGGCACTGATCATCCTGTTTGCCGCCAACGTAAGGAATGAATCATGCGCGATTTTCGCGACGCCAAACTCATGGCGAAAGCTCTGCGGCAGGCTCTGGCTACCCGCGACATAGACTTCACCCATAGTGAAACCCTGGAGATCGTTGCCCGGCAGTTCGGGTTCGATCAGTGGAATATCCTTTCGGCCAAGCTTGAAGAGCAGGAAGCGGCAACGCCCGCGATTGCCATTCAGCCGCCGATCCCGATTTTCCGCATCTTCGACGTCGACAAGGCGAAGGAGTTCTATTGCAGATTTCTCGGCTTCGCGCTGGATTGGGAGCACCCCTTCGGCGATCATTTCCCGCTCTACTGCCAGGTGTCGAGAAGCGGCATGATCCTGCATCTCAGCGAACATTCCGGCGACGCCAGCCCCGGCGCCCGCGCCTTCGTGCCCGTCACCGGTGTTCGTGTCTTGCAGTGCGAGCTCGCGGCCAAGCAATATCGCTACATGAAGCCCGGCCTGCAGGAGGCGCCCTGGGGCCTCGAAATGGAGGCAATCGACCCCTTCAATAACCGGCTCACGTTCTGCGAACGGATGTAATGTCGCCAGGTGGGAGGAGGTATCCCCTGCGGCCTTATTTCACACGAGCATCAAGGCGCGCACGAAGGCGATCGAGGCGAGGAGCGAAGCAATCGTCCTCACGTGGTTCCACCAGGTCCAATCCTTGAGGTAGGCCGTCCAGAGCGCGGTGGCCTCGGCGCCGCTGCCGCTGACTTCCGCCAGCGCGGCGTTCATCGGCACGTTGAAGACGATCGTGGAGAGGAACGATGCAAAGACGTAAAGCACTGCGCCGGAGAGCATCCAGACGCTGACGCCACCGCGCCAGTTGAAGAACGCGACGGCAGCGATCACGAGGCACAGGACCAGGGTCGGTACGAAAAGCAGCATGAAGGGCGAGCGCACGATCGTGACATTGATGGAGTTCATCGCCGCTATGCCCTGTTCGGTGGGAATGCGGGCGAACGACGTCATGATAAAGGTTGAGAAGGCAAAGAAGATGCCGGCAACAAGGCCGCTGCCGATCGCCGCAGCCGCCAAAGCGATACTGACAACAAGTGTCATTGTCATACCCTCCACGTTCCATTGGCAGCAGCATCGCGTGCATAGTCGCCGAAATCTTTGGCGGGGCGGCCGAGAATTTCCGCGACCCCATTCGCAACCTGCGAATTTCTGCCATCAAGCACCTGCGTGAAGAGCTCTTCGAGCAGGCCGATCATGTCTTTCGGCAGCCCAGCGGCAGCAAGTCCCTCCTTGAACTCTGCCATGGATATCTGCTGATAGGCGATATCCCTGCCGCATGCTTCAGCGATCTCGGCGACCGCCTCGCGGAAGGTTAGCGCGCGTGGACCGGTCAGTTCGTAGGTCTTGCCAACATGGCTGGCATCGGTTAGCGCCACAACGGCCGCGTCGGCAATGTCGTCGGTATCGATGAAGGGTTCCTTCACAGCACCCGCCGGAAGGGCCAGTTCGCCTGCAGCGACCTGCTCGGCAAAGGCGCCTTCGCTGAAATTCTGGCAGAACCATGATGCTCGCAGAATAGTGTAGTCGATGCCGGACGCCTTGAGCGCTTCCTCGGCGCGCTGCGCACCCTCTTCGCCGCGGCCCGACAACAGGACGATATGGCTAAGGCCGCAGTCGATCGCTGTGCGGGCGAGCGCACCAACCGCATCAGCGGCCCATGATACGGCAAGGTCAGGCTGGAAGCTCACATAGGCGCTCTTTGCGCCGGCGAGCGTCGCGGCCCAGTCTGCCCGCTTTTCCCAATCGAATGGAGGCGCGCTGGAACGCGAGGCAAAGCGGAAGGTGAGCCCTCGCTTCGCCAGCTGGTCTGCGATGCGGCCGCCTGTCTTGCCCGAGCCGCCGATGACGATGATTTCGGAATTCTGCATGGGACCACCTCCGGTTTAAATAAGAGAAAGTCTCTCATTTGCAAAATGAGATAAACTCTCTTATTTTATTCGTCAAGTGAAAAATGGAGAGTGGAATGGGCGAAGAGGTTGCCGCTAGGCGCAGAAGACAGCCGGAACCGACCGGCCAGCCGCGCCGGATTCCGCGGCAGAAGCGCGGCCGTGAGCGTTTCGAGAAGATCCTTTCCGTGGCGCTGGAACTGATCCAGAAGAATGGCAGCGATGCGCTGAGGATGAGTGAGATCGTTGAAAGGGCTGAGCTATCCTTCGGGGCGCTCTACCAGTATTTCCCGGACAAGAGTTCGATCATCCGCACACTTGCCGAACGCTTCAACCAACAGGGCAGGGCTTGCGTCGGGGCTGAGCTTGCAACGGCGACGGATGCCGCAACGCTGCGGCAGGCGCTCTGCAACATTGCCGGCCAGTACTACGGTTTTTTCCGGCAGGAGCCCGTGATGCGCGACATATGGGTCGCCACCCAGGCTGATCGGTTGCTGCAGGAGGTCGATGGCGAGGACATGGAGTTTCACGCTCAGGCGCTGTTTTCCGTTCTCGCAAAGCTGGAGCCGGAACGTGGCAAGAGCGAGCTTCTCGCCATTGCCAGGCTTACCATGCAGCTTCTGGCAGCGGCCGTTCGTTACGCGATTTCACTGGACGATGCGGACGGACGTGCCACGATTGCGCTTTATCAGCGGATGCTGCCCGCCGATATTGCACGACTATCGTAGGCGCTGGATCCACGCTTCTTTTTCTGGGCTCGCCTTGGTGCAATCGGCTCAGGCAGGCAGAAAGCTGCGCGCCGCGAAATAGCCTACGGCGCCGAGCACGACCGCCACCGCCGACGCTTCGCCGAGCGCCATCGCGTATTCCCGCCGCCCGGCCGTGAAGGCAAGCACCACCTTCGTCACCGTGTTAACCGCGACGGCGATCAGGATGACATCGGCCGCCGTCGTCACGTCGATCGTCGAGCCTACGAGGCGTACGGTGGAAAGCGTGATGGCATCAACATCGACGAGGCCGGAGATCGCCGCCACGACGAAGAGCGCGGATGGCCCGACATAGTCGATCGCCATCTTCGACACGAGGCTGATGAGACCGAGCAGCGCCGCAAAGGAGATGACGGTCTTGAGCTCGAAGGGGTTTTTCAGGTCGATCTCCGGCGCCTCGGTCGCAGTCTTGAAACGCCACACCGAGAACAGGCCGGCCGCCATGAAACCGATGATCGCCGGGACGAGCGCGGACGCGAGCGGCGCCAGCATGGTGAAGGAGAGGGCGCTGGCGATGACGAGGACGCGCGCATAGGAGAGGGCGCCGGCAATACCTGCGCCTGCCGCAAGGTGCCGTGCACCCTCGGGCGCTTCCGCCGAATAGCGGGCGAAAGACAGCGTCAAGGCGGTCGACGAGACAAGCCCGCCGGCAGCCCCCGCCAACAGAACGCCACGGCCGGTGCCCATCAATCGAATCGCCATGTAGCCGGCAAAAGACAGGGCCGCGATGGTGATCGTCAACAGCCACAGCGAGTAAGGATTGAGCGCGCCCCAGGGATCGAGCGCCTCGTCCGGCAGCAGTGGCAGTGCAATCACGGTCATCGCAAGCAGCAGCAAGGCGGAGCGGAGTTCAACCCACGTTAACCCTCTAAGAAAGCCGTGCAGGCTGTGGCGAGCCGCAAGAATTGCTGTCGTTGCGACGCCGCCGGCTGCCGCGGTAACGATGTCGCCGACGGCAGCCAGAACGCCGAGCCCGAACACCACAAGGGCGGCCACGACCGAGGTGATGCTGTAGTCTTCGTCCTCCTTCGTCTCCTGCCACTTGCCGGCGATGTAGATGAGACCCAGAAGCACCGCGATTGCTGCAGGCAGAAGGGGGCCGGTCATGGACTGAAGTGTTCCAGCTATTCCGCCGAGAAAGCCGGTGAGACCGAAGGTGCGGATACCCGCCGTCCTGCCGCCCGCGCGAACTTCGCGTTCCTGCCAGCCCCGCTCGACGCCGACGAGCAGGCCAATGGCAAGTGCGACGCCGAGGCGCTGGAAAACGTCGATATGGTCCATGGCATGACGATATCGCCGCCGCGCGGGCGCGCAAGCGCAAATATCTGAAAGAATTGATGCATTGCGCGCCGCCGTGCCCTCGAACGCGGTTTTCTCAGCATTTCTTGTGCGGCGGCGCGCGGGCATTGTTCGATCACCAGGGCGTTTTTGCCATCATTCTCGACATGGAACCGCTCGCTGTTCTGGAAAACTGACCCGCTTGCTGCTATTGGCCCATAAATTTGACCAAAGGAGAGAGCGATGATCCAGACGACATTCACCGACCGCGCAGTCATGGCGGAACTCGTTGCGAAGATGCTCTGGGAGATCAAGGCGGTGCACTTCAACGCTGCCCAGCCCTACAAGTTCGCCTCCGGTATGGCGAGCCCCGTCTACATCGATTGCCGCAAGCTTCTGTCCTTCCCGCGCGTCCGCTCGACCGTCATGGACTTTGCCACCAGCGTCGTGTTGCGCGAGGCCGGCTTCGAGCAGTTCGATTGCGTGGCCGGTGGTGAAACCGCTGGCATCCCCTTTGCCGCACTGCTCGCAGATCGCCTCAGCTTGCCGATGATCTATGTGCGCAAGCAGCCGAAGGGTCACGGTCGCAACGCGCAGATCGAAGGCAACATGCCGGAGGGCTCGCGCGTCCTCGTCATCGAGGACCTGACGACGGCCGGCGGCAGCATGTTCAAGTTCATCGATGCTGTCCGTGCCGCCGGTGGTGTGGTCGATCACGGTATCGCGCTCTTCTACTACGGCATTTTCGACGAAGGCGCCCTGCGCTTTGCCGACGGCAAGGTCAAGCTGCACTACATCGCCACCTGGCGCGATGTGCTGGCGGTCGCCAAGGCGCAGAAGCTGTTCGACGAGAAGACATTGAGCGAAGTGGAGGCCTTCCTTGATGCGCCCCTCGCCTGGTCGGGACGCAATGGGGGCATTTCATCACTTTGAATGAAGAATTGCGTCGCGGCGCTTTGCTTTTGCCACGAAATTATCTAATCGATTTGAACATCGATGGATCGTAATGCTGGAGGCCGGAATGATTTTGTGCTGTGGCGAAGCGCTGATTGACATGCTGCCGCGGGAGACAACTCTCGGCGAGAAGGGCTTTGCGCCGTACGCCGGGGGTGCGATCTTCAACACGGCGATCGCGCTCGGACGCCTCGGCATCCCAACGGCGTTCTTCACCGGCCTCGCCGACGACATGATGGGCGAGATCCTGCGCGATACGCTGAAGGCGAGCAATGTCGACTTCAGCCTCTGCGCCATCACCCCGCGCCCGTCGACTGTCGCGTTCGTCAAGTTGGTCAACGGCCAGGCGACCTATGCTTTCTACGATGAAGGCACGGCCGGCCGCATGATCACCATCGACGATCTGCCCGCACTTGGCGACGATTGCGAAGCATTGCATTTCGGCGCAATCAGCCTCATCCCCAGCCCCTGCGGCGAGACCTACGAGGCACTGCTGGACCGCGAGTGCGACAAGCGCGTCATTTCGCTGGATCCCAACATTCGCCCCGGCTTCATCAAGAACAAGCAAGCCCACATGGCGCGCATCAAGCGCATGGCGTCCAAGTCGGATATCGTGAAGTTCTCCGACGAGGACCTGGAGTGGTTCGGTCTCGAGGGCAGCCACGACGATCTCGCCGCCTACTGGCTGCAACAGGGCGTCAAGCTTGTCGTCATCACCAAGGGTGCGGAAGGGGCGTCCGGCTACACCAAGGAACGCAAGGTCACCGTGCCGAGCGAGCGCGTCACCGTCGTCGATACCGTTGGCGCGGGCGACACCTTCGATGCCGGCGTGCTCGCCTCGCTGAAGATCGACGACCTCCTGACCAAGGAAAAGGTTGCCTCGCTCAGCGAAAAGGCTCTGCAGAACGCCCTTTCGCTTGGCGCGAAGGCCGCCGCCGTCACGGTCTCGCGCGCCGGCGCCAATCCCCCATGGGCGAAAGAAATCGGCCTCTGAACTATAGGCGATCGAGAAAGGCGAGCACTTCGCGGCTGAAGTGCTCCGGCCGCTGTAGCGGTGCGAAATGGCTGACCTCTGGTAGGAGGATCAGCTCGGCGTCGGGAATGCTGCGTGCCAGATAATCGGCATGCTCACGCTTGATGAACTCGTCGTTCTCTCCAAGCACGACCGCGACCGGCACCTTGATGCCGGCGAGGTCGGCGGCCGTGTAGTTCGGCTCGCTGGCCATCATCTTCGACACGTCCGCCACGAAGCCATCGAAGGCATCGGGCGTGGCGGATAGCGCCTGATAGTCCTTACGATGGCGACTAAAGCAACGATCGATCACGGGTGTCGGCTTGAATTCAAGCGTGCCGCTGGGATCCATGTTGCAGGCGAAGAAAAACACACCGGAAACCCGCTCCGGCCGCTTATCGGCGAGGATCAGCGCCGTGCAGGCACCGTCGCTCCAGCCGACGAGGGCGGCTTTCGCGAGCGCCAGCCGATCCATCACCGCAAGCACGTCGTCTGCCATCTGGGCATAGTGAAAAGGACGTGCGTCGCGCGTGCTGCGGCCGTGTCCGCGACTGTCGATGACGACGACCTGTCGGTCGGCGGCAACAAGTGCTGGCACCTGATATCCCCAGTTCCCGGCATTGCCGAGTCCGCCATGCAGCAGGATGACAGCGGGGCCGGAGCCATAGCTCTCATACCAGATGCGAGCACCGTCGTTTTCGACGAAGCCAGCACGAGCTGCGGTGGGCAGCGGCGCGGCACCCTTCGCTTCGAATATTGCCAGCTCGTCGTCTGTTTCGATCATGCGTCTCTCCCATCGAACACTGCAGTAAAGACGAAGAAATGTAGCCCGGTTCGACTGCTTCAAACAAAAAAGCTCGCCCACATGACATGGGCGAGCTTTTGAATCGCTTTGTGCGAGCGCTTACTTGGCGAGCTTCGCCAGTGCAGAAACGAGCCCCTGCGTCGAGGAGTCGTGTCCGTCAGCGCTTTCCTTGCCTTCGACGACAGGCAGCAGGCCGGTCGCCAGTTCCTTGCCGAGCTCAACGCCCCACTGATCGAAGGAGTTGATGCGGAAGAGCACACCTTCAACAAAGACTCGGTGCTCATAGAGCGCGATCAGGCGACCCAGCGCATAGGGCGTCAGCTTGTCGTAGACGAAGGTGATCGACGGGCGATTGCCGGTGAAGACGCGGTGCGGCGCGATGAAATCGGCCTTTTTGTCGTCCATGCCCTTGTCGGTCAGCTGCTTCTTCGCCTCTTCGAAGGTGCGGCCCTTCATCAGGGCTTCGGACTGGGCGAGCACATTTGACATCAGAAGCTGGTGCTGGTGGCGCAGATTTGGCTCGAAGGCATTCGCCGCGATCATGAACTCGGCCGGGATGACGCTCGTGCCCTGGTGGATGAGCTGGTAGAAGGCGTGCTGGCCGTTGGTACCGGGCTCGCCCCAGACAACCGGACCGGAATTGCCTTCAACCGGCGTGCCGTCGATCGTCACACCCTTGCCGTTCGATTCCATGTCGAGCTGCTGCAGATAGGCCGGGAAGCGCGACAGGCGCTGGTCGTAGGGCAGGACCGCACGGGTCGGGTAGCCGAGTACATTGCGGTGATAGTAGCCGATCAGGCCGAGCAATATTGGCAGGTTCTGGGTGATCGGCGCCGTGCGGAAGTGGTTGTCGACGGCATGGGCGCCCTCGAGAAACTTGATGAAATTGTCCGGTCCGATCGCGATCATGATCGGCAGGCCGATCGCCGACCACAGGGAATAGCGACCGCCGACCCAATCCCAGAAGCCGAAGACGCGTTCGCTTTCGATGCCGAAGGCCGCGACCTTGTCGAGCGCAGTCGAAACGGCAGCGAAATGATGCTGAACGGCGGCCTCACCGAGCGCGTCGGCGATGAACTTGCGCGCCGTCTGTGCGTTCGTCATCGTCTCCACGGTGGTGAAGGTCTTGGAGGCGACGATGAAGAGCGTCGTCTCGGGCTGAACGAGCTTCAGCGTATCGGCGATATGGGCGCCGTCGATGTTGGAAACGAAATGCGCGCGCGGACCGTCGTGGAAAGGCGCCAGCGCCAGCGTCGCCATGACCGGGCCGAGGTCGGAGCCGCCGATGCCGATATTGATGACGTCGGTGATCGCCTTGCCAGTCGCGCCCTTCAGGCTGCCGGAGCGGATGCCGTCGGCAAACTTGCCCATGGCGGCAAGTACAGCGTTGACCTCAGGCATGACATCCTTGCCGTCGACCAGCACCGTCGTATTGGAGCGGTTGCGCAGAGCAGTGTGCAGGACTGCGCGGTTTTCGGTGAAGTTGATCGCCTTGCCGGCAAACATCTCGTCGCGCTTGGCTTCGACGCCGCTCGTTTCCGCGAGCTTGACCAGGAGAGCCAGGATCTTATCGTTCACGGCCGTCTTGGAATAGTCCATCAGCAGGTCGTCGAGCGACACGCTGAAGTGCGAGAAACGCTGCGGATCGGCGGCAAAGGCGGCGCGCAGATCGGTCGCTTTGGTGGCGGCCGCAGTGCTCTTCAATTGTTCGACGATGGCATTCATGGGAGGCTCCTTTGCAGGGCGAGAGGGTCGCGGAAACTATTCGCTTTGTAGGGCGCAAATCAAGTTCGGCGACCTGTCGAAACGCAAAAAAGCCATCCGAACAAACGGATGGCTCTCAATTTCACGCAACCGTCAAACTTAACCGCGCAGATCCTTGCGCAGGATTTTTCCGACCGGTGTCTTCGGCAATTCCGTGCGGAATTCTACGAAGCGCGGGCGCTTGTAATTGGTGAGATTCGCGGCGCAATGCGCCTTGACGTCCGCCTCCGTCAGCGCCGGATCCTTGCGCACCACAAAGAGTTTCACTGCCTCGCCGGAGTGCCCGTCGGCAATGCCGACCGCCGCGGCCTCGAGGATGCCCGGATGCATCGCTGCCACTTCCTCGATCTCGTTCGGATAGACGTTGAAGCCGGAGACGAGGATCATGTCCTTCTTGCGGTCTACGATCTTGGTGTAGCCGCGTGCATCCATGAAGCCCATGTCGCCGGTGCGGAAATAACCGTCCGGTGTCATCACGCGCGCCGTCTCCTCCGGCTTGTTCCAATAGCCAGCCATCACCTGAGGACCGCGTATGCAGATCTCGCCGATTTCGCCAAGCGGAAGCGAATTGCCGTCTTCGTCGCGAATGTCGAGCTCGGTCGATGGGATCGGCAGACCGATCGAGCCAGTAAACTCGGCCGAATCGAAGCGGTTTGCCGTTGCCACCGGCGACGTCTCGGAGAGGCCATAGCCTTCGGTGATATGGGAGCCGGTGATCTTCATCCACCGCTCCGCAACCGGCCGCTGTACCGCCATACCGCCGCCAAGCGACATCACCATGGAGGAGAAGTCGACCTTGGCGAAATCGGCGTTGTTCATCAAGGCGTTGAAGAGTGTGTTGAGGCCGGGGAATATGTGGACCTTGACCTTGCCGAACTCCTTGACGAGCGCCGGAATATCGCGCGGGTTGGCAACGAGGATGTTGTGCGCGCCGAGCGACATGCCCATCAGCGAATTCACCGTCAGCGCAAAGATGTGATAAAGCGGCAGGGCACAGAGAAAGTTCAGCACTTCTGGCCGCTGCTTCTTGTCGAAAGCCGATTGCAGCCAGAGTTCCAGCTGGAGCTTATTGGAGAGCAGGTTCTTGTGCGTTAGCACTGCGCCCTTGGCGATCCCCGTCGTGCCGCCCGTGTATTGCAGGAAGGCGATATCGTCGCCCTTGAGGTTTGCCGGTTTCGGCGCCTTGCCGGCGCCTTCGGCCAGAACCTGCTTGAAGGTTTTGTGCTGCGGGATGGACCAGGATGGAACGAGCTTCTTCACCTTGCGCACGAGTAGATTGACGATCAGACCCTTGGCGCCCAGCATTTCGCCGAGCGAGGTGACCACCACATGGCGCAGATCGGTTTTCACAAGTACCTGCTCCACGGTGCGGGCGAAATTCTCCAGCACGAAGATCGCCTTGGCGCCCGAGTCGCGCAGTTGGTGCTCCAACTCGCGCGGCGTGTACAGCGGATTGACGTTCACTGCCACAAGGCCAGCGCGCAGGATGCCGTAGACGGCGACGGGGTTCTGCAGCACATTCGGCATCATGACGGCGACGCGGTCGCCCTTTTCGAGGCCGAGGCCCTGAAGCCAGGCTGCGATCTTCCGCGTCTGGCTTTCAAGCTCGCCATAGGTCAGCGTCTTTCCCATGCTGGAGAAGGCGGTACGATTGGCGTAGCGCGCACAGGATTTTTCGAGCAGTTCCGCCAGCGATTCGTATTCCAAAGGCGGCAGCTCGGCCGGCACGCTGTCGGGATAGGTCGCAAGCCAGGGCTTTTGGGGATTCGCACCGCCTGGATGGACGGAAATGCTGTTCATCGTGTCTCTCTCCCTGTCGCCGCCGGCCGGTCCTACCGACAAAACCGATTGGACGATCCTCCATCTTCCAACACGGCAGCTTATGTCATCGCCTGAACGGTTCAAGCTGAGAATAGAGTTACACTAACCTTGACGTAAACGTCAATAACGCTGCGGGGCTGGTTGTTGTGACTAAAGGGAACCTCGAGTTCGGGCAGCGTCTTTCAACTGTGGACCAACCACGAGGAACGAAAAAGGAGGAGGTGCACGATGCTGCATCAGGACGCTGACACGGCCCGCCGTGACCCGAATGTAGAGGATACGCCAACGCTGATTGCGAGCGACCGCGTGGAAGGCACCAGAGTCTATGGCGCCGATGGCAAAGACATCGGCTCGATCGAACGGTTGATGCGAGCAGGATGGGCGCGTTGCCTACGCCGTGTTGAGCTTCGGTGGCTTCCTGGGCATCGGTCACGATCACTGTCCGCTGCCGTGGGAAAAGCTGACTTACGACACACAACTGGACGGCTACCGCATCGACCAGACGAAGGAAAAGATCGAAGGCGCGCCGAGCTATGCGGATGATGACCACACTTGGTACAAGGATAATGGCCGCGTTTATGACTACTACGGCGTGCCGCCCTACTGGATGCAACGTCGTCGGCGCGCGGTCTATCTATCGCGCGTATATCCGCTGCGCCAGAGCGCGCTTTATGGCGCTTGGCGTGGTAAAGCGACTTGGATGGGCGCCGTGCAGACGGGCCTTTTCAGTTTGTGGCAACGAGGTCGTTGGCCGAGCGCAGCACAGCGCCAATGGTGATATCGCTTGCCGAAAGCGCCGTTGCAGTCCGTAACCCGAATATGTGGCTTTGGCCCGGAAGTAGCGTTACCAGCATGGAATCGACGACGGCATCAGGATCGAGCCGATCTGACATCAAGCAGAGATCCTTCAGGAACGTCACAGCTGTTACTTTCACCTCATAGCCATCCGCGGAAGGGCTAACCTCGATCGATGCCTGCGGCGCCGGCAGCTTCAGGTCGACATCCTCGACGAAGTAGTGGAAGGCACGGCGGTCGAGCATCTGCACGACGATGAGCTCATCGTTTGCGTTGTCTGGCGTTGCGATGTCAGCCGGCAGCGGAAACTCCTTCGCTTCGAAGCGGTCGCAGAGCAGTCGCCAGAACTCGAATTCGGCCAGCACTGTTCCGTCAAGCCGCAGGCGCTTGCCTGAAATCTTCGCACGCCAGAAGAGGGTACGCTCGTTGACTGCCACCGCCGCCAGTCCGCTGCTGCGCGGCTGGATCGTCAGCAGCCTCGGATCGAATGCCTGTTGCATGGCATACCAGAGCGGCTTGCGGCGTCCGGCCGAATCGAGCGCCGCCCAGGAGGTGACCGGCCAGCAATCGTTGAACTGCCAGACGACGGCGCCTTTGCAGGCAGCGCGGTGTGAGCGCATGTGCTCGATCGCGAAGCGGATGGCGCGCGCCTGGTTGAGCTGTGTGGCGAAATGCCAGTCGTCCATGGTCCGCGGCACCGGCAGATGCCCGGCGAGGCCGCGGATCAGCTTGTCGTTGCCTTGCGTCGCCTTCTGATGGTGGAAAACGCCATTCGAGGTCGGTGTCAGCGGCGTATCGTGGACGCTTTCCTCGATCGTCGCCCAGTTGGGTGGTGCCTGCCAGCCGAACTCTGAGCAGAAGCGGGGGATGTAGTTGCGATAGACCTCGTAGCCGAGGTCATTCCAGACATCCCAGATATGCTTGCAGCCATGTTCATCGGCGTTCGGCTCGATCTCCATCGTCCCGGAGTAGGGGCTGCCTGGATAATACGGCCGATCCGGGTCCAGCTCAGCACAGAGTTTCGGCAGAACATCGAGATAGTAGCCGAGCCCCCAGCTCACTCCATCCTTGATGATCGGACGCCAACCCCACTCGTCGAAGCCCCAGATATTTTCGTTGTTGCCGTTCCAGACGATAAGCGACGGGTGCGGCATCAGGCGCATGACGTTGTCGCGCACCTCCGCTTCGACCTCACTGCGCAAGGGCTCTTCTTCGGGATAGGATGCGCAGGCAAACAGGAAGTCCTGCCAGACGAGCATCCCGGCGCGGTCGCAGGCTTCGTAGAACTCGTCGCGCTCGAATATGCCGCCGCCCCAGACACGCAGCAGATTGATGTTCCCTGCTTTGGCCTCCTCAATCCGGGAAGTATAGCGCTCTGCGGTCACCTGCGATGGGAAGCAGTCGTCCGGAATCCAGTTCGCGCCGCAGAGGAAAAGTGGGACGTCGTTGACAACGAAAGTAAATGCGGAGCCGTGTTCGTCGGGTGCGGTATCCAGCCTGACCGAGCGGAAGCCGATCTCTTTCGAATAGCTGTCAAGTAAGTCATTGCTTACGCTATCGCGCAGTTCAATCTGCAACGGGTAGAGCGGTTGTGCGCCGAGATGGTGTGGCCACCAGATCTGCGGGGCAGGGACAGTCAACCGAAACTCGATCTCATCTGCTCCCTCCGCGAACTCGGCGACATGGCTGATGCCGGCAATGCTAGCGACGATCTTCGCGCCCTCGCCGGCGTGGCGCTCGACACGTGCTCGCACCGTCACAAGCCCGTCGCGGCCGGCAAGCGTTGCCGAAACCCGCGTTTCTGCAAGCCGAGCCCGTTCCCAGCTTTCCAGCCGCACCAGCTTCCAGATCCCCGCGGTCACCAGCGTCGGTCCCCAGTCCCAACCGAAGTTGCAGGCCATCTTGCGCATCAGGTTGCCAGGGCCGGGATAGTTATTCGGCCGATAGCCGTAATGCGCCTCCATCTCGGCACCGTATGCGTATGCCGAGCGAAATGCCACGACGAGCTCGTTCGAGCCCTGCTTCAGTCGCTCCGAGACATCGAAGCGATAGGTGCGATGCATGTTGAAGGTTCGGCCGAGCTCCTCGCCGTTCAGGACAATCGTCGCGACGGTATCGAGGCCGTCGAACACCAGTTCGTGGATTTTTCCGGCGTCCGGTGACGCGTCTAAAGTGCAGCGATAGGTCCAGTCGTCCTTGCCGATCCAGTCGTTGGTGATCTCGTTGATGTCGAGATAGGGGTCGGGGATCAGCCGGGCGGCCAGAAGGTCGAGATGTACGCAACCGGGCACTTTTGCTGGAATCTCAGCCGGCAGGTCGCGTCGACCTGTAACGTTGCAGGAAAGAGTCCAGCCCCGGTTTAGTTCGGTCTTTTCGATCATGGGAAACTTTTAGAGATAACGGCCGTGGCGTTGCAGGATTTCGATCTTGTAGCCGTCGGGATCGGTAACGAAGAAGAACAGCGCCAGCAGTTTGCCGTCGCGATTGAGTTCGACGATCTTGCCAGGGTTCAGGCCCGCTTCCATCAGGCGCTTATGCTCGATCTTCACTTCCTGGACAGAGAGGGCAAGATGCCCATAGCCATTGCCGAGATCATAGGGTTCAGTGCGCCCCTTGTTGACCGTCAGCTCCAGCTCGAAGCCGGTTTCGTCGTTGCTCATGTAGATCAGGGTGAAGGTATCGAAGTCGATGCGATCGGCGACTTTGAGGCCGAAACCCTTGCCGTAGAACTCGACCGAGCGCGCCTCGTCGAGAACGCGGATCATGGAATGAATCATCTTGGCCAAGGCTGCCTCCCGTTGCCGATATCACGGCAGCCTTGGTAGCCGCCGCCTCAGGCCGGGCGCAAGCCAATTCTTTGCGTGATGGCGTTTTCGACAAGCCCCATCGCATCATAGATCAGCACTGCCATTAGGCCGACGATCAGACCACCTTGCAGGATGAAGGCGGTATTGTCGGAAATCAGCCCGGCGATGATGACTTCGCCAAGGCCCTTGGCCGCCACCGTCGAGCCGATCGTCGCGGTGCCGATGTTGATGACGGTCGCAACCTTCAAGCCCTCGAGGATCAGCGGCAGAGCAAGCGGCAGTTCCACCTGAAAGAGCCGCTGTCTGCCATTCATGCCCATGCCATCGGCGGCATCAAGCACGGAGGGGGAGACCTGCTTCAGGCCGGAGACGGTGTTCTCGAAGATCGGCAGCAGGCCATAGAGAAAGAGGGCGATCAACGTCGGACCGGCACCGAAGCCGGTTGCTGGCACGGCCAAAGCGAGCACCGCGACCGGCGGAAAGGTCTGGCCGGCATTGGCAATCGCCCGCGACAACGGCAGGAAGTCTTCGCCGCTCTTGCGGGTGACGAAAATGCCGCCGAGGATCGCAAGAACGGCGCTGCCCGCGATCGAGATCGCCACAAGAAAGAGATGCGAAGCGGCAAGCTGCGGAAGACTGTTTTGCGTGTAGACGGCCGGCGCATTGTTACTCGTCAACGGCACGAGCAGGAACGACAGCCACTCCGTCCTGAACAGGAGGATCAGCAGCAACAGCAGTGCGACGACGCGGAAGAGGTTCGCGAAGACGTGTTTCATGCCTTACGGCCCAGTTCGAGCAGCCGCGTTATCGAGATCGAGCCGATAGGCGCCCTGTCGCCATCCTGAACGGCGGCTTCGTCGACGCCTTGCCAGATCATCTCGGCCAGCGCGTCGCGCAGGCTGAGCGATTCTGGTAATGTGTAAGCCAGGCCTGACTTCGCCGGCTCCATGCTCTCCTTCAGTGGCAGCAGCGACATCAGTTTCAGTGCCCGGTCGGAGGTGCCGGTCAATTGCTGCACGAAGGGATCGGCCGGCTCGGTCAGGATCTTTTCCGGGGTCGAGCATTGCAGCAGCTTGCCGACGCTCATCACGGCGATCTGGTTGCCGAGGTGGAAGGCCTCGTCCATATCGTGCGTCACGAGGACGACGGTCGTACCGAACTGCTTCTGGATCGCGAGGAGATCGTCTTGCGCCTTGCCGCGGATGACAGGATCGAGCGCGCCGAACGGCTCGTCCATCAATAGCAGTTCCGGTTCCGCCGCCAGCGCACGCGCAACGCCGACGCGCTGCTGCTGGCCGCCCGAGAGCTGATGCGGATATTTCTCGGCGAAGGTCGCCGGATCGAGGTTGAAGAGGCCGAGCAGTTCCTCGACGCGGGCTTTGATTTTTACCGTGTCCCAGCCGAGAAGCTGCGGCACCGTCGCGATGTTCTGTGCGACCGTCCGATGAGGAAAGAGGCCGTGGCCCTGGATCGCGTAGCCGATCTTGCGGCGCAGTTCCGTCACTGGCACATCCATGATGTTCTGCCCGCCAACGAAGATCTCACCCGCGGTGATCGGCACGAGACGGTTGATCATCCGCATCAGTGTCGATTTGCCCGAGCCCGACGTACCGACGATGACGGTGATCGAGCCCTTCTCGACATCCATCGAGACATTGTCGACGACGGTTGCCGCTCCGTAGCGCTTGGTAACGTTCCTGATCTCGATCATGCTCATGCAGCGGATCCCCGTATGCTGTCGATGACCGCATCGAGGATGACGGCCGAAGAAAAGGCGAAGAAAACGGTCGGCACGGCGCCGAGCAGAACGAGATCCATGGCTGTCTGGCCAAGCCCCTGGAAGATGAAGATGCCGAAGCCGCCACCGCCGATCAGCGCTGCCACCGTCACCAGACCGATCGCCTGAACGAGGACGATGCGAATGCCTGTCAGGATGACGGGAAAGGCCAGCGGCAGGTCGATGCCAGTGAGGATCTGGCGGCGCGTCAAGCCCATCCCCGCCGCGGCGTCGCGGACCGAGGGATCAACACCCTGCAGACCGACGACCGTGTTGGCGACGATCGGCAGCAGCGAATAAAGGATGAGCGCGATCAGCGCTGGCGCAGCACCGATGCCGCGAATGCCGATCGAGGCAGCCGCCGGCACATGGGTCGCGAGATAGCCGAGCGGCAGCATCAGAATACCGAAAAGCGCAAGGCTCGGGATTGTCTGGATCAGGCTGAGACCCTGTAGCACTGCGGCACGCAGCTTCGGAACCCAGAAACACAGGATGCCGAGCGGCAGGCCGATGACGATCGCGGTCGCCAGCGAGCCGAATGCGAGCAGCAGATGGGCCAGCGCCTCGGTCCAGAATTGCGCGGATCGGGTCGCGAATTCCTTCATGATCGAGAGATTGTCGAGCAGACCCGACGTGAGGAAGATTCCGAGCAGGCCGGTGTAAGCAGCAAGGGCTGCAATCCGCATCCACGGAGTAAGCCTGATCTTGACGAGCGCGTCCGAGATGATGAGCCCGATGACCGCGAACAGCACCCAGAATCCGCCGCCAGGCGTCATGCGTGCGGCATTGCTGTTCGGTGGTGTGAATACCGCGGCCGCAAGCCCGATCGTCGCAAGCAGCGCCGCAAAGCAGAGGGTCGCGATCACCAGCCGCAGCAGCGCGTTCTGCAGAAACAGAACGGCCAGTGCGGTGACGATTAGGAGGATTGTCAGGATGATGGCGGACGGCTGGTTCAGAAGCTGCGTCAGCAGCATGGGCTTTCCGGCGGCGATGCGGTTTGCCTTCACATAGATGAAAGGCAGGAGCGCAGTTGCGACGATGCCGGCCGTCACCAACACCGCGCCGAGCCGGTCCAGCTTGCGGACCGCTAAGGTTTCTTCCATCGATCCATCCCTGTCCGGTCAGAAACGATGCTCCGCCCGCGGCGGGCGGAGCATCGGGCGACGAGATTACTTCAGGAAGCCTTTTTCCTTCAGGTAGCCTTCGGCAACGGATTTCGCCGGTTCGCCATCGACTTGGATCTTGCCGTTCAGCTTGCGCAGTTCATCCGCGCTCAGGCTCTTGAAGATTGGTGCGAGGACTTCTTCGATCTTCGGGTTTGCCTTTAGCACTTCTTCACGGATGATCGCGGTCGGCGCATAGACCTGCTGCACGTTCTTGTCGTCCTCGAGAACGGTCAGTTCGGCGGCTTGGATCGCACCGTCCGTGCCGTAGACCATGGCCGTGTTGGCGCCGTTCGTCTGGTCGGCTGCGGCCTTGATGGTCGCGGCCGTGTCACCGCCCGAAAGAACGATTTCCTGATCCGGCTTCAGCGTGAAGCCGTAGGTCGTCTGGAATGCCGGAAGCGCGCCGGCCGAATTGATGAACTCGGCGGAAGCGACCAGCTTGGCAGCCCCGCCGCCGGCGACCCATTTTCCGAAATCCGACATGGTCTTCAGGTTGTTCGGGCCGGCAACATCATTGCGCACGGCGAGCGCCCAGGTGTTGTTCGCCGGAGAAGGCGTCAGCCAGACGATCTTGTTGGCGTCGTAGTCGAGCTTCTTCGCGAGGTCGTAGCCCTGAAGAAGATTTTTCCAGGCCGGGTCGTCGGCCTTGTTGAAGAAGAAGCCGGCGTTACCTGTGTATTCCGGATAGATATCGATTTCGCCGGCAGTGATCGCCTTGCGAAGAACCGGCGTCGTACCGAGCGCGACGCGGTCCTGCGTCTTGATGCCGTTTGCGTTGAGCGCCAGCACGATGACGTTGCCGAGCAGCGTGCCCTCAGTATCGATCTTCGATGAAACGACGACGTCTGCAGCATCGGCCGCGCCTGCCGCAAAAGCGGAGAGCGAAACGGCAAGAGCGAATTTCTTCAGCATGGATTGTCCCCTTGATTTACACCGTTGGACTGCGCGGAAAGCCCCGGCGGAGGGCTCCCACGTATAAAATCACCGGCGAAAGCAGCCCCGCTACGATCGTGCCGGAAATACGTGCGTGATGGAAATAGCGTTCGCGTTGAAAAAATCGATGCAAGCCTCTCCAGTTTTGCGGTCGCGGCGTGATTATGGCGGTGAATGCAAACGCTTGCGCGAAAATGCATTTCCTTTTCTATCGCCGGCGCGATTTGTTTTTGTTCCCTTACGCGTTTCCGCAGATGTCCGGTGCTCTTTTCCGTGGTTCTACTGCCACGCCCGGTTTTGTACTTGGCAGGAACGATAGCCGGCCGATTTCCCGGCAGGGATATCTTTTTTAACGAACACATCATATCGTTCGATTTTCCATATCGTTACGGAGAACGCGGTTGCAGCTCGGCACGTTGTTTGTTGCTAATCACGTGCTCTCGTCCGGGTCGGTGAGAGAGACGGCACGAAACCTTTCACTCGCGGTATCGACGGTTTCGACAGCAGTCCGCAGCCTTGAGACCGAGCTTGCGCTCAAACTGACCGAGCGCAGTTCCGGCGAGCTTGCGACGCTGCTTGCCAGCGACGACGTCCGCGAAAAACTCCTGCCGATTGTGCAGTCGGCGGAGGATCTGGCGGAATGGATTGGGACAGACAAGCCGTCGCGCCTGCCGATCAAGATCGCCACCATGGAGCGATTTCTCGAGGTCGCCGACCAGGGCAGCATCAACCGTGCGGCGCGGCGGCTGAAGCTTGGTCAGCCGCAGCTTTCGCTTCAGATCGCGACTTTGGAGAAGGCACTGGGTCATCGCCTGTTTGAGCGGCAGGCTCAGGGCTCTGTGCTAACCGAGCATGGCCACCAGGTCTATGCCATCTTCCAGGCCATCGCTCAGAGATGGAATGATTTGAAGGCATCCTCCGACGAGCGCTATCAGCGCACCGCGCGGGCGCTTCGCATCGGTTCGATCATCCCAACAGGATCGGAAAGTTGGGTAGCGCGATGCCTTGGCGCGCTGGTTGCGGAGTGGAATGCCAGCCGCAGCAAGAACGCGATCTCGCTCGTACTGATGACCGCGGATGACTTGCGGGAAGCTCTCAAGGCCGGCCGTATCGATGTTGCAATTCTCGACTCCGTCTTCGGCCTCGAGCGCTTCCGACACCGTGAATTGCTGCAGACGAACATGGTTCTTATCGCGCCGCCGCAGAGCCGCGAGCGGACAGTGGCCGAGCTTGTCGAAGGTCACGCGATCTGCACGCCGAGTTCCCGGACGGGCCTCGGACACGCCACGATGGCGCTCAGCCACGAGCGCGTCAACAATCGCCGCTACCGAAACCGGGATATCACGGCGGCTGACTCGCTGCCTGTCATCGTCGACCTTGTGGCCAATCACGGCTACATCTCGTTTCTTGGCCGCGTCAGCGCCATGCCCATCGCCGACAAAGTTCGGATCGTCGAGCTCGCTGAGTCCATTCCGATGTCCTATCATGTCGCCTTCAACCATCGGAAAGCTTCGGCTGACGCAAGTGCCATGATCATCGACGCCGTCGCCAAAATAATTGCCACGCCCATCGCGCAGGAGAGCGCCTTCGCTTAAAGAGACAGCGGCGGACAAGGAGATTCGAGCGTGACCGTTTTGCTGGAAGTATGCGTAGACAGCCCGCAGGGCCTTGTGGCTGCGATCGCCGGCGGTGCCGGCCGCATTGAGCTCTGCTCGGCTCTGGAGCTTGGCGGACTGACGCCGGTTGCGGGCCTGATGAAGGCTGCGGCCGCCGCACCTGTTCCTGTCTATGCGATGATCCGGCCGCATGCCGGGCCCTTCGTATTCGATGCGGTCGACGAAGAAGCGATGATGGCCGATATTGACGCCGTGCGCGCCTTCGGCCTCGCCGGGGTTGTCATCGGCGCCAATCGTTTGGACGGTACACTGGATGTACCGCTGATCAGCCGGTTAAAGGCTCGCGCCGAGGGACTTGGATCGACCCTTCACCGCGCCTTCGATCTCGTCCCTGATGCCGATGCAGCGCTGGAACAGGCGATCGAGCTTGGCTGCGAGCGCGTTCTCACGTCCGGCTGTGTGCCGAAGGTGATCGACGGCTTGGAGACGCTGGGTCGTCTCTCCCGCAAGGCCGCCGGCCGCGTTTCGATCATGCCCGGCAGCGGCGTGCGTCCCGGCAACGTGGGCGACATACTAAGGGTTACGGGCGCAAGCGAGGTTCACGCCTCCTGCAGCTCACGGGTTGACAGCATCGATCCAAGGGCGGTTGCCTTCGGCTTCGAAGCCGCGACGACGAACCGGACGGATGCCGACGTAGTGCGTCAAATGCGGGCGGCGATCGACGCGCTTTAGGCGCCGACCTTGATGACTGCCTTGATCAGGCCGCTCTTTTCGTGCGCCCAGCGTGCCAGGTCACGCGGCGCGTCCGCCAGCGTCGTGCGGTGAGTGATCAGCTGCTCGACGGGCACGAGTCCTTTGGCGATCGAATCTGCGACATGCTCGAAATCCACGCGCGTCGCGTTGCGGCTACCGATCACCATCATTTCACGCTTATGAAACTCCGGATCGGAGAAACGGATGTCGTCCTTGACGACGCTGACGAGCACAAGCGCGCCGCCATGGGCAACGAAGCCGAAGGCCTTCTCCATCGACGGGCCATAGCCGGTGGCATCAAAGACGACGTCAAAACCATCGCCGTCAGTCTTCGCTTTGACAGCTTCGGAGGCACCTTCGCCGGCAACGATGCCTGAGGAGAAGTTGAACCGGTCAGCAGCCATCTGCAGTCGCTCCTGACTGGTGTCGAGCAATGTGACCTCATGCCCGGCAATCCGCGAGAAGATCGCGGCGCCCAGCCCGATCGGACCGGCACCGATGACGAGTGAGCGTGATCCGGCCGGCGCCATGGAACGGCGGACCGCATGGGCGCCGATTGCGAGGAACTCGGTGGTGGCTGCGGCCTCCAGGCTCACGCCCTTTGCAGCATAGAGATTGCCGGCCGGCACCGAAATCTCGTCGCAGAACGCTCCGTCCGTGTGCACGCCCAACACCTTGATGTCCGTGCAGCAATTCGGCTTGCCCTGGCGGCAGGCAACGCAGCTGCCACACGAAAGATAGGGGTTGACGATGACGGGCGTGCCGACCGCCATGGCAACACCGTCGCCTGTTTCCAGAACCGTCGCGGAGATCTCGTGCCCCATCACGCGTGGATATTCGAGGAATGGATGCTTGCCCTCGAAGATGTGGTAGTCGGTGCCACAGATACCGACATGGCTGACCGCAAGGCGGATCCAGCCGGGTGACGGCGCGCCGGGGGAAGGGCGTTCCACGAGTTCGAGGACACCGGGTTCTTTGCAGAGCACTGCTTTCATGATGGTCTCGCATTCCTGAAATGGAAGAAGCCGGCCTCGGGGCCGGCTCCGTATGTCGCTGCCTGCTTACGGGTTGCGGCGGCGGCGCAGTTGATCGAAGTAGACGATCACGATGATCAGCAGACCGGTGATGATGCGCTGCCAGAACGAATTGACGTTGAGCAGGTTCGCACCGTTGTTGATGGTTGCCAGAATGAAGGCGCCGATGAGCGGCCCGTGGACCGAACCGACAGCGCCGAACAGACTGGTGCCGCCGATCACAGAGGAAGCGATCGCCTGCAGCTCCCATCCGTCGGCCTGTGTGGCGTTGCCGATCGCGATACGCGAGGCAAGCAGAACGCCGACGAAGGCAGCGAACGTCGCCGAGAGGATGTAGGCGAGGTAAATGATGCCGTTCACCCGGACGCCCGACAGGCGGGCCGCTTCACGGTTCGAGCCGACGGCGAAGAGATAGCGTCCCCATCGGCTCAGATGCAGGAAGATGTAGGACGGCACCGCGACGAGAATGACCATCCAGAACAGGCTCGGCACTCCGAGGAAGTCGGCGCGGGCAAAGTTCGTGAAGGGCTCGTTGACGATGTTGATCGTCGAGCCGTTGGTGATCAGAAGCCCGATGCCGCGCAACGACGTGAGCGTTGCCAGCGTGATGATGAAAGGCGGCAGTCCCATTTTGACGATGCCGAAGCCATGGAACACCCCGATGCCGACGCCGATCAGCAGCGTTATCAGGATAGACGCCCAGACCGGCACGCCCGCCTGCAGCAGCCAGGCAAGGATGACGCTGGTAAAGCCGACGATCGCTCCGACCGAAAGGTCGATGCCGGCGGTGATGATCACGAAGGTCTGGCCAAGAGCCAAAATCGCCGTCATTGCGCCTTGGCGCAGGAGGTTGGAGATATTCAGTGGCGTCCAGAAGCTGGCAGTCACGAAGCCGAGAACGATCCAAAGGAAGGCCAGGAGCCCGATTAGAGTCAGGCCGAAAAGGATGTTCACTTTTCGACGCGGCGGCGGCGCGGCGATCTCGGTGGGGGTTGCGGTCATTGGTTCTCTCTCCCTCTTATTCTTTTAGACGCCGATCGCTTCGCTCAGCACTTCTTCATGTGTTGCGGCGTGGAAGTCGTGGCTCGCGACAAGCTGGCCGCGGCGGAAGACGTGCAGCCTATCCGCAAGCTCATAAACCTCGGGCAGATAGGACGAGATCAGAATGATCCCGGCCCCCTGCTTCAGAAGCTTGGCGAACAGCCGGTAGATTTCCGCCTTGGTGCCAACATCGACGCCCACGGTCGGCTCGTCGAAGATGAAGAGCCGTGCGCCATAGCTCAGCCACTTGCCGATGACGACTTTCTGTTGATTGCCGCCGGACATGGCCGAAACCAGAACGCGCCGGCTGGGCGTCTTGATCGCGAGGTCACGGATCTGTTGGTCGGCATTCTGCGTTTCTTCGCTGTGGCTGATGACCGGGCCCTTGCTCAGCCGCTTGAAGACCGGGAGGTTGATGTTGAGCCCGATCGGTAGGTTGAGGCAAAGACCCTGGTCGCGGCGGCTCTCCGGCGCCAGCGCGATCCCGAGCTCCATCGCCGTGCGTTCGCTGTTGATATCGACCTTCTTGCCCATCCAGTGGATCTCACCGGCCGTCGTCTTTTCCCGGCCGAAAAGGCCCAGCGCGAATTCGCTTCGCCCCGCACCGATCAGGCCGTAAAGGCCGACGATCTGCCCGGCCTTGACCGAGAGCGACACGTTCTCGAAGCCCGGCCCAGAAAGGCCGCGCACGTCGAGGATCGTTTCTCCGATCGGGATCTCTTCCTTATGATAGATCTGCTCGATCGAGCGGTTGATCATGAGAGCGATCAGCTCGGCCTCGTTCGTCTCGCCGATGGCGCGCGTGCCGACATGCGTGCCGTCGCGAAGTACCGAAACACGGTCGGCGAGCTCGAACACTTCCTCCATGCGGTGGCTGATGTAGACGATCGTCACGCCTTCGCCCTGCAGGCGACGGATCAGCTTGAAAAGTTGGGCCGATTCCTGACGCGTAAGGTAAGCGGTCGGTTCGTCGAAGATCAGAAACTGGGTGCCGCGCATCGCCGCACGCGCCGTCGCGACGAGCTGCTGCTGGCCGATCGTCAGATCGGCGAGCGGGACGCCGGCGGGCAGCCCGAAGCCGAGATCGTCGAGCACGGCTTGCGCCATCTTCTCCATCTCTCTCTTGCGCATCAGGCCGTATTGATTGACCTCGTCGCCAAGGAAGAGATTGGCCGCGACCGTCAGATGCGGGCAAAGCACGACTTCCTGATGGACGGCGTTGATGCCGCGCGCGATCGCCTCGTTCGGCGTTGCCAGCGCGACGGGGTGTCCGCACCAGAGGATCTCGCCGGCCGTTCTGGTGATAACGCCTGTCAGCAGCTTGATCAGCGTCGACTTTCCGGCTCCGTTCTCACCTACAATCGCATGAATCTCGCCGGCCAGAAACGTCATCGTCGCCGGCTTCAGCGCCTGAACGTAGCCGTAATTCTTTTGCAATCCCTTGAGTTCGAGGATTGGGGCGCCCGCCGGAATGCGGTTTCCCTCCGTCAGCGTGGCGCTGTCATCGTGGCGATGACTGACCTCTTCCAGGCTCATGGACGTCTCCTTCTCGCGAATTGCCAACTCTCCACCGGCCGTCCGCGCTCCTCATGCGGACGATAACACAGGTGAAGGAAAGGCCGCGCGGGATTTCTCCCGCGCGGCCATCGTCAGATCATTACTTGATCTTCGGGTTCAGCAGAGCGTCGATCTTCGGGTCGCTCATGTTGGCCTTGGTGACCAGGTTGGCACCGGTATCGACCTTCTCTTCGACCTTCTCGCCCTTGGATACGGCGAGCGCCGTCTTCACGCCGTCATAGCCCATGCGATAGGGATCCTGAACAACGAGACCGGCAAGCGAGCCGTCCTTGAGGAAGCCAACCGTCTTGTCGTCGCTATCGAAGGCGATGACCTTGATCTTGTCGCCGAGCTTGTTTTCCGCAATCGCTTGGCCAACACCCTGACCCAGGATCAGGTTCGAGGCGAAGACACCCACGAGGTTCGGATTGGCCGTGATCAGATCGGTCATCATGTTGAGGCCGGTCGTCGCCTGGCCATCACCGTATTTGTCGGCGATGACCTTCAGGCCGGGATGCTTCGTCTTTACTTGATCCAGGAAACCTTCGCGGCGCTGCTCAAGCGAGCCGACGCCCGGAAGGTTGGTAAGGATGACGACTTCGCCCTCTTCCTTGCCGGTCATTTCCTTAATGGCCGCGGCAAGGCCGTCGGCTGCGATGCGCCCGCCCTGAACGTTGTCGGTCGTCAGGAACGACTTAAACGCCTGGGAGTCCGCGGCCGAGTCGATGCCGATGATCGGAACGGACTTGGCGGCTTCGTCGATCGGCTTGCCGAGCGCCTTGAACTCCGTCGGCGAGATCACGATTGCAGCCGGCTTGCCGGCAACGGCGTTCTCAAGAATGCTGATCTGGCCGTTGATGTCGGATTCGGCCTGTGCGCCGAGTTCCGGCACGTTGACGCCGAGATCCTTGCCGGCAGCGCGGGCGCCGGCCAGAACGATCTGCCAGTAGAAGGACGTCGTGTCCTTGACGATGATCGGGATCGTCACGTCAGCTGCGAACGACGTCACCGGCATTGCGGTGGCGATAACGGCAGCACCCGCGAGAGCCGTGAAGGCTCGGCGCGACAGAATGGATTTCATGCGCATGTAGTTCTCCTCCTAGGTGCGTTCTCCTCCAGGTAAACCGTACCGCTGAACGCAGGCGGACGATTTTTATCGATAAAAAACATTTACTACGAGAAGCTAGCCGAGCGAAAGTCAAATTGCAAGTAGCTTAGCAGGCTCGATTGTCGTTTCTTCATTCGCCGTAAGTGATTGTTTTTACGATTATTCAACCGCAGTCTGACGTTCTGTCAACCGCGATAGACTTCATGGGGGTGAACGACGCCTTTCTTCAAAATCAAGTTGCCGTAGAGCCGGAATTCGGTCGTTGCCACGATATAGGCAGCCGTGCGAGCGCGCTCATAAAAGGCAAAGCGTTCGAGGGAGGCGATCCTGAAGTCGCCAGCGCGCCTCGACACGATTTCCTGAAATTCGGCACAAACTTCGGGCACGGCAGTCGGATCGCCGACCACCTCCATGCGCCACGCCGTTTCCGGCACGAACGTATCAAGCGGAAAATGCGTCAGGATGGCCCCGGCCATGTCGGTCGCGCTGACGCCGTCGGCGCGGATGACCTCCGGCCCCATCGTGCTCGACGGGAAGTTGGCGTCGGCAATCACGATGTCGTCGCCGTGTCCCATGCGAGCGATCGCACGCAGCAGGTCGGGATTGAGGATGGGGTGGATGCCTTTAAGCATAGCCAGTCCTTAAATACGCACAGCGTCTTCGCCGAGCGGCGGCGCGACGAGCGTCAGAGCGTCGAATTCGGGGAAGATGGAGTCCGGCAACGTGGGCTCGAAAAGCTCCATGTTGCGCTGCAAGCTTGATGCCTTGGCCGTGCCGATCAGCACGGACGAGACTAGCGGATCGCGGAGCGGAAACTGCAGAGCAGGGGCGGCCAGTGGCACACCGTGCTTAACGGCAATCTTTTCCATGCTCGCGACCTTGGCGAGCACGTCATCTGTCGCCGGCATATAGTCGAAATGCGAGCCGGGCACGGGTCCGGTTGCAAGGATACCTGAATTGAAGACGCCGCCGACCACGAGCGATGTGCCCTTCTTCCGACAGAGCGGCAGCAGCTCGGCAACTGCCGATCGGTCGAGCAGGGTGTAGCGCCCGGCCATCAGGATGCAGTCGATATCGGCATTACGCATCACGTCAAGGCAGACCGGGACCTCGTTGACGCCAAGCCCGAAGGCCTTGATCGCTCCGGAGGATTTCAGCTCCTCCAACGCCTTGATGCCGCTATCCAGGAATTGCTTCTGGAGGATGGCGTTCTTGGCCGCACCATGGGTGTATCTGCCGATGTCGTGGACATAGAGGATATCGATCCGGTTCAGGCCGAGACGGGCGTAGCTGAACTCCACCGAGCGCATGATGCCGTCGTAGGAATAGTCGTAGTCGGCATCGAAGCAGAGCGGATCGACATAGCTATAATCGGGAACCGTCCCCGTCGGCACCGGGCGCAGCAGCCGGCCCACCTTGGTCGAGAGCACCCACTCCTTTTCCGGCTTGTCACGCAGGAAATCGCCGAAGCGACGCTCCGCAAGGCCAAGGCCATACCATGGCGCGACATCGAAGTAGCGAATGCCGCTGTCCCATGCAGCCTCCAGCGTCTCCATGGCCTGCTCGCGCGGGCAGGTCCGATACAGGCCGCCGAGAGCCGCGCCACCGAAGCTCACTTCGGTCACGTCAAGCTCCGTCCTGCCGATGCTCCTCCTCTTCATCCTTCCTCCTGCGAAGACCTGATATTTCGTGTGGTTTAGAGCGTCGCTCCGAGATGCCACGGCACGAACTCATTGTCGCCGTAGCCGAATTCTTCGCTTTTCGTCTTCTTGCCCGACGCTGTGTCGATGATCAGATCGAAGATCTCGCGGCCCTTCGCGCTAATGGTTGCATCGCCTGTCGCGATCGTGCCGCAGTCGATATCCATGTCCTCTTCCATCGAGGCATAAAGAGCCGAGTTGCTGGAAAGCTTGATCGAAGGCGCCGGGCGGCAGCCGAAGCAGCTGCCGCGGCCGGTGGTGAAGGCGATCATGTTCGCGCCACCGGCCACCTGGCCGGTTGCCGAAACCGGATCGTAGCCGGGGGTATCCATGAAGACCAGACCCGGCGCGCTGACGCGCTCGGCATAGCCATAGACGGCGGTCAAGGGCGAACGACCGCCCTTGGCGACGGCGCCAAGCGATTTTTCTAGAATGGTCGTCAGGCCGCCACGCTTGTTGCCGGGCGAGGGGTTGTTATCCAGCGATGCGCCATGCAACGCCACATATTTCTCCCACCAGGCGATCTTATCGTCGAGCTTGCGGGCAACCTCATCGTTGACTGCACGGCTTCGCAGTAGGTGCTCCGCGCCATAGATCTCGGATGTTTCGGAGAGGATCGCCGTGCCGCCGGCAGCCGCCAGCAGGTCGGCGGCCACTCCAAGCGCCGGATTGGCGGTGATGCCGGAAAATCCATCCGAGCCACCGCACTGCAGGCCGATGATGATATCGCTGATCGGCAGCGGCACCCGCTTTTCCTTGGCGACATCCTGAGCAATCTCGCGCAGCATGCCCATGGCGCGCGCAACCGCACGGCGCGAGCCACCGGCATCTTGGATGTTGAAATGGCGCTTGGAATTGCCGGCGCCGCTTTGGCCGTAGAGCGTGAGCTGGTTGACTTCGCAGCCGAGCCCGATCATCAGCACGCCACCGAAGTTCACATGCCTGGTATAGCCGGCAAGTGTCCGGTGGAGGACCGCCATGCCGTCGCCGGTGGAGCTCATGCCGCAACCTTGATCGTGCACGATCGGCACGAAACCGTCGATGCCGTCGAAATGCGGCAGGATCGTCCGGTTGGCCTCGTCGGCGATCGCCCGACAGACCGTGGTGGAACAGTTCACGCTGGCAATGATGCCGATGTAGTTGCGCGTCGCCGAGCGGCCGTCGGCGCGACGATAGCCCATGAACGTGCGCGCTCTGTCTGCGGCGCTTGCTTCCTCGGGCGCCGAATTGGCCGTTGCCGCAAGACGATCGTTCTCGAAATGCAGATTGTGGCTGTGAATATGGTCGCCGGCCCTAACGTCAGCCGTCGTCCGCCCGATCGCTTGCCCGTATTTGACGACCGGCTGGCCGAGCGGAATATCGGCCAATGCAATCTTGTGGCCGGGATCGATCTTCTCGCGGGTCTGGATGCCGGCGACCGTCGCGCCAGAGGGGATCGCCGCCGTTGCGACCGCAACGTTGTCGCCGGCAGACAAGATGATCCAGGGGTCCTTGGTCAACATTCTTCTCCCTAGGGAAACACTCGCTGCGTCGGCGAATGCTCATTGATTTTGTTTTTTATCTACAATAAACATTTTCAAGTCAACGGGATTATTGATCCTGTGGACGAGGGAGGCAAACAGCCGCATGCGATCCAAAATAAGATAAGGATTGCTGAGAGATAAGCTTCTGCCACGCTTCGTGCCGCGCTCCGCGGCCGGCCGTTCGTGTTGCCGAGGCAAGAGGGCGGAGCGCGTATGGCACGGCAGAATACAGTCTTCAAGGAAGCGTACAACCGCTATGCCGCGGCTTTGCGGACGGACGCCGCATTACCGTCGGAGCCCGAGATCGCGTCCCAGCTCGGCATCAGCCGCAGCACGGCGCGTGCCATCCTGACACGGCTCAGCGATGCCGGCATCATTCGCTGGAACAAGCGCCAGAAGGTTGTCCTCCGGCAGCCGACCGAGGCCGATTTCTTCCCGACGGAAGAGACGGATTCGCTGCACGACATCATCGAGCGCAGCTTTATGCAGCGCATTCTGTCGGATGATGCTGCACCCGGCATGCAGATCAACGAGTTGGAACTCGCCCGCGAAATCGGCACCGGCACCACCAGCGTCCGCGAGTTCCTGATCCGCTTTTCGCGGTTCGGCCTGATCGAGAAGCGGCCGAACAGCCACTGGATCCTCAAGGGGTTCACGCGTGACTTTGCGCTTGAACTCGCTGACGTGCGTGAGATGTTCGAGCTGCATTCGGCCGCGGAATTCGGCAAGCTTCCGCCCGAGAGCGACGCGTGGCGCGCGCTCTCGGACATCAAGGCCCAACACCAGGCGATGCTGCGCGATCTCGATACGCGCTACAAGGAGTTTTCCACCCTCGACGAACGCTTCCACCTGCTTATCCACGCAGCCTCGAAGAACCGCTTCATCGCCGATTTCTACGATGCGATCGCGATCATCTTTCACTATCACTACCAGTGGAACAAAGCTTTCGCCCGTGAGCGCAACGAACGCGCCATTTACGAACATCTGGATTATATCGCCGCACTGGAATCACGTGATCAGGCGACGATTGATTTCGCGTGCCGCCTGCATCTGCGCTCGGCGCGGCAGACTCTGCTGCAATCGATTCCGCTGACGCCTTCCGACGAGTTTGAGGCAGAGAGTTAGTCTAAAAGGAAAAACCCGGTCGAAGGCGGGTTTAGTTCTATCGGCACGCCTGCTGGGTGTCAGGCGAGGTCATCGTGGTGCTCACCGGCGGCGTTGGGTTGGATGTGCCACTGGACTCGCGGCGCTGGCGGTCATTCGGATTGCCGCCCGACGAGCCTGACTGTCCGTTCGCAGTGGTGACGTTATTCGCAGCGTTTGGATCCAGCGTGCCGGTGCCATTGTTACTGTCGTTGATACAGGTGTGTTGTTGTTCAGGCCGGGCGTGTTGTCGAGCCGCTGCCGGTCGTATTTGCTCCGCCGCCGGTCGCGCGCTCGATCGCGCCATAGCGCTGGTTGCAAGACCAATTGCTAGAACGGGCGCTCCAAGCGCTCGTAGAAGCATGGCATTTCTCCAATGAAAGAACACAAGGGATAAACTACCGCATTTGCGGACTTTTCCTTGGGTTCGGTTGTGTTTGATCGACGTTCTTCGTCGATCCGCTAAATCTCGTCCTTCCGCTGGACAGATGCTGTCCTTCGGTTCTTGAACCATTCTCCATCTGTGGACGCCCCGGTGAATGCAAGAAGAGTTTCGGGCGGCAGTACGCGTAGTCGGGTGCTGACATCTGTCCGGCCTTTCGCGCGA
>NZ_JACHYW010000030.1:0-79173 GCF_014193145.1 Rhizobium sp. BK060 | reverse complement strand
CCACCGATGACATCAAGAAGCTTGAAGTCCCCTACAAGCCGCTGCACGTGGGCGGTTTCTGAGCGGAGCAAGGAAGCGAACATGACGATAGAACCGATGGTCGCCGGCACCCGCAGATGGGCTAATTGCGCATCTCTCTTGCTAGGTCTTGAAAAGCAACAATCGGATGGGGCTGCATAACCACGGAGATTTCACGTGCCACTGTATGATCTTGACCTGAAGGAATTGCGCGAGAACAGAAGCGAAACGGTCTGCCCCGGCGATTTCGATTCCTTCTGGGACACGACCCTTTCAGAAACGCGTCAGTTTGCGTTGCACGCCAGCTTCGTGCCCGTGGAGACCGGTCTTCAGCTTGTCGAGGTTTTCGACGTTACGTTTTCCGGATTCGGGGGACATCGTATCAAGGGATGGCTCACTCTACCGCGTCAACGAGCGTCAAAGCTGCCTTGCATTGTCAAGTTCATCGGCTACGGGGGCGGAAGAGGTTTTGCTCACCAACATCTCCTGTGGCCAGCAGCGGGCTATGCCCAATTTGTCATGGATACGCGGGGCCAGGGCAGTGCTTGGTCGAAAGGAGATACGTCTGACCCAGTGGGCTCGGAGCCAGCCCATCCAGGCTTCATGACAAAGGGCATTCTCAGTCCGAAAACATATTACTACCGTCGGGTTTATTCCGATGCCGTGCGTGCGATCGAAGCTGCGCGGAGTCACGAAGCAATCGACCCGAGCCGGATCGCAGTCACGGGCGGAAGCCAGGGCGGCGGTATCGCGCTTGCGGCCGCTGGCCTCGACGCTGGTGTATCCATTGTCATGCCAGATGTGCCTTTCCTCTGCGATTTTCCTCGCGCCGTGGCACTTACGCCGCGGGATCCCTTCCCTGAAATATCGCGATATCTGGCTGTCCATCGCGACAAGGTTAGTCAGGTGTTCCAGACGTTAAGCTATTTTGATGGAGTTTGCTTTGCCGCTCGGTGCCGGGCCAAAGCGCTATTCTCGGTAGGCCTGATGGACACGATCTGTCCACCATCGACCGTCTATGCTGCATACAATGCGTTCGCTGGCTCGAACAAATCTATCCTGGAATACGGATTCAACGATCATGAAGGTGGAGGCGAATTTCAGGAACAAGCCCAGATGGATTGGCTTGCCCCGAGAATTTAGTGGTTATTTCCCTCTTGTGTCTTCAAAGGCAAAGGGGATCGGGGCTCGTGGACGCAATCGGCCTCGGGTGGCCAAGCTGTTCATCGGCACTTTGCGCGGCGCGACACCGACAGCCGCCCGACATCAACAAAGAGGACTGCAATCATGAAGGTGGGTTTCATAGGACTGGGGCGCATGGGCGCCAGCATGGCCGCGAATCTCGTGAAGGCCGGGCATGACGTCACCGTCTTCAACCGCACCCGTGCAAAGACCGACGAAATCGTCGCACTCGGAGCAAGGGCTGCGGCGACCGTGGCCGAGGCCTGCCAGGGCGAGGCTGTAATGACGATGCTGGCGAATGATGAAGCCGCGGACAGTGTCGTCTACGACGAGGGAGGAGTGCTCGCGAGCCTGAGTGAGGGCGCGATCCACATTTCCGCGAGCACGATCAGCGTCGCCCTGTCGCGCCGGCTTTCGGAGAGCCACACCCTGCGGAGGCAGCGCTATGTCGCGGCGCCGGTCTTCGGACGCCCGGAGGTGGCGGCAGCCGGTCAGCTCTTTGTCGTCGCAGGCGGCGCGGGCGATTCGATTCGTGACTCCGCGCCGCTTTTCGATGCAATCGGCAAGCAAACCTTCATCATCTCGGAACAGCCAAGCCTCGCCAATCTGGTGAAGCTCAGCGGCAATTTCCTGATTGCTTCGGTGATTGAATCGCTCGGCGAGGCAATGGCGCTGGTCGGGAAAGCGGGCATTGACCGGCACCAATACCTCGATCTGCTTACGTCTACGCTATTCAATGCCCCGGTCTACAAGACCTACGGCGGACTGATCGCCGCGGGACAGTTCGAACCGGCCGGCTTCGCCGCCCCGCTCGGACAGAAGGACATCCGGCTGACGCTCGCCGCCGCAGAGGAGCTGCGCGTGCCACTGCCGCTCGCCAGCCTGCTGCGCGACCGTTTCCTGACCCTGCTGGCGCACGGCGGCGAAACGCTGGATTGGTCGGCAATCGGCCATCTGCCCGCCAAGGATGCTGGAGAGGGCTCGAAATGATCGACGCCAGAGCGATCGTGGCTGCCAGGACATCCTGATTGCCGTCGTCGACGGACCGATGAGCGTTATGATACTAGGTAATTGTTTGACTGGCAGCAAAGCATCCTGGTGCTGCGCCGTGCCCGAACGAGCGAAAGCCGTTAAGACCGGTTGCGAAGTATCGCCAAACTAGCCTCCTGAGATCAACATGCAGTTCAAGCGCAATGAAATTCACGAACTGTCGATTTTTCTCGCGATAGTCCAGTACCGTAGTTTCCGGAAAGCGGCGGATCATCTGGATGTGACGGCCTCGGCGCTGAGCCACAGCATGAAAGCGCTTGAGCAAAGGCTCGGCGTCCGTCTCCTCAATCGAACCAGCCGCAGCGTTGCGCCAACCGCGGCCGGAACCGCGCTGGCCGAAAAGATTTCCGCTGGGCTGGAGATGATACAGTCAGGACTGGAGGATTTGAGCGGTCTTTATCAGGGCACCGCCGGCAGCATTCGCATCAATGTTCTGAAAGATGCGGCCGTTCTGGTTTTGAGACCGGCCATTCCGATCTTCCAGCAACGCTTCCCGAACGTTGAGCTGGAGGTCGCTGTGGACGACCAGTTTGTCGATGTTACCGCGGAAGGCTTCGACGCCGGTATCAGGTACAGCGGTACCATCCCGGAAGACATGATCGCAGTTCCTCTCACTCCTCCTTTGAAATGGGTCGCTGTCGCTACCCCTGATTATCTCAGGAACCATGGTCGCCCTGTGATGCCGGAGGACCTGCTTTCCCACAATTGCATCCGGATACGAACGGGCCGCGGACAGATCTACAAGTGGGAATTCGAACACGGCGATGATCGGCGCGAAATCGACGCTCCCGGAACGCTGATTTCCGGCGAAACCGATCTTGCACTCAATGCTGCCCTCGAAAGTGTCGGGATATCCTATTGCCTGGAAAAACTCGCGGAGCCCTACCTGTCGGCAGGTCGCCTTGAAGTCGTTCTTCCGAAGTGGGCGTCCATGGGGCCGCCGCTTTCGATGTACTATTCCAGCAGACGTCAGCTTCCCTTCGGCGTCGAGGCGCTGATCAAGATCGCTCGAAACCTCAACGGTCTCTAGGGTTACCCTCATCGATGAAGCTAGTTCATCGATCCAATGATTTCCAATCCATTGATCCGTCGCTTGAACGGCGAGATCCAGTCCCATCAGCCGCAGCACTGACTTCAGAAAGCCCTCCGCTTGACGCAGCCGCAAGCCGAATACGAGGCCCAGGGTCAGGGCGGTCTCAATCGCCAGATCGGAATAGCGTCGCTGGCCACCGTGCGTCCTGCGCTTCGGCGCCTGCCGAAAGCGCGGCCTCTGTCATCCACAGCGTCAGGCTGCCACGCCTGCGAAGTCCTGCCTTGTATTCCGCCCGGTTCGTAATCTTGAACCTCATCTTGCTGATACGGTGGCGGCGGGCGGCATTGTGTTTGAAAGGCATCGTTGAAAAAGACCGGCTATTGCGATTGCCCATCACATACGCCACCGCGATTAAACGATCCGCGCACTAAGGCTGTTCGCCACCGCTTTCTCGACGCCCATTCATGGCCGTCCTACCCACCAGCCTGGGCGGTGTTGGCACCGACGGGATGCGGAGGAAGTGAACGCCGCCTTCGCCGCCGGTATCACCCAGAAATCTCTCGCCGAGTTGGTGCGGGCCGAACCCGTCTGAGCCCACTGCTGGCGCGTATGTGCAGCGGCACTACATAATGACCCCACGGAAGACTTAATTTCAAAGCGTTAGGATGCTTATCGGAAGGATGACCCCGCGCCGATTCACAAACGCCTTCTGGATCCGTGCGCGCCGCTCCTGAGATCGACAACAAGCACGGTCGGTCGGCGCCATCAACGCAGCAGGATATTGTCGCCCCGGATCGCCCTGCAGACTGCTTCCGTGACTTCCTTCGTCGTCGATGTGCCGCCGATGTCGGGTGTCATGATGCCTGCCTGACAAGTGCGCTCGACCGCTTGCATTAGCTGGCTTGATGCCGCCGCCTCGCCGAGATGATCCAGCATCAGGGCGGCCGTCCAGAAGGTCGCGATGGGATTGGCGAGGCCTTTGCCTGCAATGTCGAAGGCTGAACCGTGAATGGGCTCGAACATCGACGGAAAGCGGTGTTTCGGATCTATGTTCGCCGTGGATGCGACGCCGATGCTACCGGCGAGCGCCCCGGCGAGATCGGAAAGGATGTCTGCATGAAGGTTGGTGGCGACGATCGTGTCCAGACTCTTTGGCTTTGCCACCATTCGGACGGTCATCGCGTCCACCAGCATCTTGTCCCATGTCACGTCGGGGAACTCGCGCGACACCTCCTCGGCGATCTCGTCCCACATCACCATGCCGTGGCGCTGTGCGTTGGACTTGGTAACCACGGTCAGCATCTGGCGCGGGCGGTGCTGGGCAAGTTCGAATGCATATCGCATGATGCGTTCGACACCGGTGCGCGTGAAGACCGAAACCTCCGTCGCCACTTCCTCCGGCAAGCCGCGATGAACTCGCCCGCCGGCGCCTGAGTACTCGCCTTCAGAGTTCTCGCGAACGATCACCCAGTCCAGATCGCCCAAATCGACATTGCGCAAGGGGGAGGTAATGCCCGGCAATATCTTGGTTGGCCGCACATTTGCGTATTGGTCGAAGCCCTGGCAGATCGGCAGCCGCAGGCCCCAGAGCGTGACATGGTCCGGGACATCGACCGCGCCGACGGCACCGAAGAAAATGGCATCGAAGCGTTTCAACTGCTCAAGCCCGTCTTGGGGCATCATGATCCCGTAATGCTTGTAGTAGTCAGAACCCACTCGAATTTGTGAAATTTAAGCCTGATGTCGCCGCGCCGTTGCGCGAGCGCCTCCAGCACCTGGATTCCAGCGCCGATGACTTCCGGACCGATCCCGTCGGCCGGTATCGCGGCAATAGAAAACTCGTGCATCATCTTCTCCTTCACTCGTGCCGCCGGTGCGAACGGGCGTCTCGCTTCGGTGACCGCCCGTCGCAATCGCGCAGATAACGCAACACCGATGTGAACGGTGTAAAAGCGAAAGCTGGGGAGGTTCAACGCGTTAATTTTATACAAAAATCGTCGGCTCGCTCCGCACTTTCGGAGCGGCAATTTCTCTTCCAATGGTCAACATACGGTTAACATGCGTGTTTCGGCCGATATCTGTGCCGCCTGGACAGCATGGTAGGCATCAGCAGCCCCGGCTGGTGGATGTATCGCTTCCACCACAACGGCCAAAATCTCTACGCCGCTGTTCAAGCTGTCCATCTCCGCTTGAATCTTTTCCGAGATCGTCTTTGACAGCTCAAGGCGCCCTCCGCTCAAGACGTCATCGAGCGTCCGTTTTGCAAAATCATGAACGAGAGTGCGGTTTGCAATATTTTCGATCAAGCCATCGATATCGGCGACTTGATAGGCCGCCTGGAGCGCGGCGCGATCAGTTAGTCCGATTCGATAGACGAAACGAACATCCATATTAACCAGCTGGAAGCTTTCCCGGTCTCGCGAACGGCTGGCGATGATCTGAGATTTTTCGCTGACATGGGTAGCGTCCCAAAGACGGTTGGCGCTTTCGGGAGCGGGACCTTCCGCATCGCTCGGCAAGGATGACGGGTCGACTATTGCCGACGTGGCGATCTCGTGCACAACGCCGCTTTCAATGGGGATAACGCGGCCGAATGGCCAGATCGTGTCCCGGCAAGTGGTGTAGCTGACGGGAGGTAGCAAAGCCGAGTGCCCGCGCGCTTCTCGTTGCGCTGTAGCGGGTGATCGGCTTTGCGGGCGAGTTGTGACAGCCGCGCCGCCTCCGGCCAAATGTCGCTGTCGGTGTTCGCGGACTCACGCTCCGTTACAAGATAAAAGTAGGCTACAATCAGTGCCATAGCGCCCAAAAGATAAGCCATTTTGCCAATCGCTGGCGCCTGCTCGGACCATGTTATTCCCGTCCAAACCGCCAGAGTTGCCGGAACCAGCAAAACAATAAGGGGTAGGGTTGAAAACGACCCGATGATCGACGGCGTCGTGATAACGCCGTCCTCGGGCACGCCAGTCGATGGTTCAGGCACCGAGTCGCGCCAGGGCGATGTTAAAATTCTGAGCAAGGTATTGAGCAAACCTGGGTGGGGAGATGGGATCAAGGCCGACGATCCGCACAATTGACGGAATCGAGACGCTGGCAAACGGAATCAAGACGTTTGGCCTGGCGCAGTGAGTATTGCCTCGTTCTGGCAACGTCGCTGGTGGGCGCTTTTAGCGCTCACTATTGCGGCCATCTTCCTGCTCGGGATCATGATCAGCCTTGCCGTCTCCATCGGCGAGATCCAGATCCCGATCGCCACAACGGCCAAGGCGGTATCAAACCGATTATTCGGGACGACATTCGACCTTAACCGCATCCAAGAAGGCGTCATCTGGGACTACCGTCTCAGTCGGGCGCTGGCCGCAGCTAGTGCGGGCGCGTCGCTTGCGCTCTGTGGCGCCATTCTTCAGGCACTCCTTCGCAACCCGTTGGCCGAGCCCCATGTTCTCGGTATTTCGGCAGGCGCTTCGACAGGAGCTGTCTGCGTGATGATCCTCGGCTTCGGCTATGGCGCGCTTTCCCTTTCCAGTGGCGCATTCATCGGCGCGGTGGTTGCCTTCCTGCTCGTGGGCATCCTTGCGACCGGTACCGGTGGATCGAGCGAACGGATCATCCTTTGTGGCGTTGCTGGCTCTCAGCTCTTCAACGCACTGACCTCCTATATCGTGACGACATCGGCGAACGCCGAACAGGCCGGCGGCGTGCTTTTCTGGCTCCTGGGTTCAATGAGCGGCGTACGCTGGCCCGACGTCTGGCTATCTGTTCCGATCAGCGTCGCGGGATTTGTCGTTTGCCTGTTTTTTGCCCGCGCGCTTGACGCATTCGCGTTCGGAACCGATGCTGCGGCATCATTGGGAATAGCCGTCCGAAAGGTTCAGGTTATCCTATTCGGCACTACCGCGATCATGACTGCGGCGGTCGTCAGCATGGTGGGCTCGATCGGTTTTGTCGGGCTTGTCGTTCCGCACGCAGCCCGCTTCATCGTTGGTCCGTCTCACGGGCGTCTTCTTCCAACAACCGCGGTGGGTGGAGCGGTCTTCGTCGTGGGAGCGGACATCATTTCGCGCATCATCATTCCGCAGCAGATACTTCCGATCGGCGTCGTCACCGCACTCTTCGGCGCTCCCGCATTCGCAGTGATCCTCTATCGGGTCCGGAGAATCGCATGAGTATCTCCATCGAGAACGTCTCGTACGCGGCCGGGAACACGCTGATTATCGATGGCGTGACGCTCTCGGTCACGCCAGGCAAGATACTTGGTCTTCTGGGGCCGAACGGGTCGGGCAAGTCGAACCTGCTGCGTCTGATATGCCGTCTGCGCCGCGTGGATAGCGGTGTCATTCGTCTGGGTGAAGAGGATGTTTCTGTCCTTTCGCGCGCGAGCCTCGCCCAGCGCGTTGCGTTCGTGGAGCAGCAGTCGACGACCGATACTCAATTGACGGTGCGCGATGCCGTCCGGCTCGGGCGGACGCCACATCGCGGCCTCCTGTCGTCCTGGACCGCAGAAGACGATGTGGCCGTCGAGACTGCGCTGGCCCGGGTCGACATGACGCACCGCGCCGCGCAGCTTTGGCAAACGCTTTCGGGTGGCGAACGACAGAGGGCTCACATCGCCAGGGCGCTGGCGCAGACGCCACGCGAACTCTTGCTCGACGAGCCGACAAACCACCTCGACATCCTGCACCAGCTCGAGATCCTCTCGCTCGTCGCCACGCTCGGAACCACCTGCATCATCGCCATGCACGATCTCAATCTAGCGGCGATGTTCTGCGACAGCCTCGTCGTGCTCCAGAGAGGCAAGGTCGTCGCAATGGGCACGACGGAGGAGGTGCTCACTGACGATCTGATTGCCCGTGTCTTTGGCGTCAGGGCACATATCGAGCGGTCGGCAGTGCACGGCCGATACAACATTCAATACGTGATGGATTGAACAATGGATGGTGGAAACTTCGATCTCAAGGAAGAGATCCGCGATTACTGGTCGAAACGTTCCGAGACATTCGATCTGGCCTTTGGGCACAAGATCGCGGCTGGTCCCGAAGCAGATGCGTGGCAGCGGCCGATCAGGGAAATGCTCAGGCGGGATCCCAAGCGAGTACTGGAACTCGCTTGCGGCACCGGGGAGGTGACGCGCCTGATTCATGACCTTGGACACGATGTCACGGCGCTCGACTTTTCCGAGGCGATGCTGTCGGTCGCTCGCGCCAAGCATGCTGGCAAGTCCAGGCTTCGTTTCATCATGGCGGACGCCGAGAACACCATAGAACCGGATGAATCCTATGATGCGATCATCTGTAGACATCTGGTCTGGACACTGACGCGCCCGGAAGAGACCTTCCACGAGTGGTCAGAATCCTGCGGCCGGGTGGGCGCCTGCTGTTCTTCGATGGCGACTGGGTGGCTCCTACATTGACGGGACGTGCCGCAAGCGCACTCATCTCGCTGATCGATTGTGCCGTCGGGCCTGACGGGAACTACGATGGGGCATTAAGCAGCCGTCATGCGGTAGTCATGAAAGCACTCCCATTTGGCCACGGACTGCGACCGGCCATGCTCCTGCCGCTCCTGGATAAGGCGGGCTTTTCGGACGTGGAAATGCATTCGCACGCGCCGATCGCAAAGGCGCAGCGAAAGGGTGCAAACCTGCGAAACAAGCTCCGAACTTTCGTCTATCGGAGGTTCATCTTAACTTGCCGACGTCCGGCGCAAGCGGTTTGCCGTTCGACAGCAACCATCTGAAGTGAGACTGGATGTTCTGGGGTGGTGTAGGACTACCTCCGGTGATCTCGATAGTACGCTCCGGTAAGACGTCAGTATACCTGACGAGCCCGCACTTTTGGGGGAAGTCATTCTCAAGCGGAGAGCAAAGGCCGCTGGGGTGGCTGCGAGCGAGCTGCCTGATGTGGCATGGGACGAGATCACATCCCATCTTATCGTGATTGTCCGGAGCCGGGCCTGGACACCGTTAAAAGCGAGCGACTTGGCGACGACCGCTGCGATCGCTCTTCCGAGAAGAATGGCGATATTCCCTGCCGTGCGGGCGTGGCTGGGTAACCAGGCGATCGGGTATTTTGTCCTTAGCTATCCCCAGACGTGGGACAGCTATGCTTGGGGTTTCGCGATCGGCGTGGCCGCCACAGCATCGGTCTTCGCGGTGTTTGCCGTGCTGGGATTTGGGATCGCGTTTGCCGTCCGTACCATAGTCGCATTCCTGGCGGTCTTCGTTGCGTGCGAACGAATCCTGTTCGCCGCGACAGCGCTATTGCCTTCCGGAGATGGTGCCTTCTCCATTGCCGTTGTGGCTCAGGTGCTCACGATCAATGCGGTCGCCGCCCTCGCTCTTGGGGCTGCCCATATTCTCGGATGGGCGTCGCAGCTTCTATTCGAGAAATCTCCCCAGCCTATCCTTCGCTAAGCGCCAGTTAGCCCAATTGCCACGAATGAGCTCTCTGGCCTTTGCAAAGCCTGTGCGAGCCGATAGACTTCATCAATCCTGGGCTTGGGCTCCTAAAGAACATGATGCCACGCAACCTCATTGTGCCGGAACGGCTGCAGCGATCGCGGGCAATCGGATGGGTGGCATTGCTCGGCATGCTGCTCCAACTCGCGTTGTCGATTGGCCATATCGATGGTCCGTACCATCAAGATGGCCTGCTGCTAAGTGCGACTGAAAAGCTGGTCACTCCGGTCGGGAATGAGCCCCAGTCGCGTCATGATGACGACGAACACCCTCACCACGATTGCAATATCTGCTTGATCTCTGCCCTGGCAACTGCGCTGCTAATGCTGTCAGCGGGCAGTGTCCTATACGAACCGGCTATCTTTATGATTGCTTGGGTGGCGCTCGCCTCTCGACGGCAAATGTTCCTTTCCTCCAAGCACTATGAAATTCGCGGCCCTCCTTCAGTTTAGACAGATCCCCGAAACCGCCGCCTGTGTGCTTTCGCTGAGGCAAGCCCTGCATCGAGGCCGGCTCATGATCGTACAAACTGGAGGGACAGAGATGGGACTGAATCATCACGCCGGAGCGTTGATCGCCGCAGGTATGTTAGGCGTCGCGTCAACGGGATACGCGGAAGAAGAACATCGTGAGCTTGGTCCGCATGTTCACGGTCACGGGACGTTGGCGATCGCCTTCGAGGCAAACAATTTGCAGATGGAACTCACAGCCCCTGGCATGGATATTGTCGGGTTTGAGCACGAGGCAGAGACCGATGAGCAGAAGAACGCCGTCGAGACGGCAATCGACGACCTCAAGGAGCCGCTCAAATTTTTCTCGTTTCCTGACTCTGCAGGCTGCAAGGTTACCGCTGCCGACGTGAAGCTTGTCGCCGAGGCGCACGAGGAACATGAGGCTGCTGCCAAGACTGAGGGGGCGGCGACGGAGGAGCACGAAGACCACCACGACGAGTTTCGCGCGACCTATACGCTCGCGTGCACCGATGCCGCACAGGTGACTTCGATCGAGTTCCCGTTCTTCGATCGGTTTACCGGCTCCGAGGAACTCGACGTGACAGTCATCGACGCCAAGGGGCAGACTGCGTTCGAGGTCTCCCGCGAGTCTCGCCGCCTGGACAGATAGGATGGACGTGGCAACGAAGGCCGACGCCGTGCATATGCGCGGCGTCGAGTACAAATGGGCAGCGCGAGATGCATTCGCTTTGAGGGTCGCGGAATTCCAGGTTCCGCGAGGCGAGCGTCTCCTGTTGCTGGGCCCATCGGGCAGCGGAAAGTCGACCTTGCTCAGCTTGCTGACCGGCATAATCCAGTCGAAAGCCGGAACGATCGAGATTCTGGGCACGCAACTCGGCGGATTGAGCAGCGGCCGCCGCGACCGATACCGGGCCGAGCATTTCGGCATCATCTTCCAGATGTTCAACCTTCTGCCTTACGGCGCGGTGATTGACAACGTGCTGCTTCCGCTGAGCTTCGCTCCGGCACGCCATGCACGAGCAGTCGAGGCGGGCGGAACCGAAACGGAAGCCCGGCGCCTCCTGGCCGCGCTCGGTCTTCCCACGGATATTGGCCGGCAACCGGCGGCTAACCTGAGCGTGGGTCAGCAACAACGTGTTGCGGCCGCAAGGGCGCTCATAGGCGCGCCCGAGATCGTCGTTGCCGACGAGCCAACGTCGGCGCTTGATGACGACCGGGAGGAGGACTTTCTTAACCTGCTCTTCAGCCAGATCGAAGCGACCAGGGCCACACTGATCATGGTGAGTCACGACCGTCGTCTGGCGCAGCATTTCGACCGAGTGCTTCACCTTACCGATATATTGGCGACATCGAGACGCGGAGGCGAAGCATGATCGTCGTGCGTTTAGCCCTACAGTCTCTGCGCAATCGCTGGATCACCGTCCTGCTGACGATTCTTGCAATCTCGGTTAGCGTGATGCTGTTGCTCGGCGTGGAGAAAGTGCGCAGCGGTGCACGCGACAGCTTTGCCGGAACGGTGTCCGGAGCCGACCTAGTGGTCGGCGCCAGGTCGGGCGCCATGCAGCTTCTTCTCTACTCGGTCTTCCGGATTGGCAACGCGACGAACAATGTCACATGGCGGAGCTACGAGGACATCGTGTCGCGGCCCGGCGTCGCCTGGTCGATCCCCCTCTCCCTCGGCGACAGCCACCGGGGTTTTCGCGTCATCGGCACCACTCTGGACTATTTCGAGCACTTCCGTTATCGCGACGGGCAGGCACTGAAGTTTGCAGCCGGCGCGCCGTTCGATGATCTGTTCGATGCCGTCCTCGGCTCGGACGTGGCGAGTCAGCTCGGCTACGCGACTGGCGACAAGATCGTCATAGCTCATGGCGTGGGCTCTCTTGGACCGCAGCACGATGACCTCCCGTTCCGTGTCTGCGGAATACTGGCGCGGACCGGCACGCCGGTCGACAAGTCGCTGCATGTCAGCCTGAAAGCAATCGAGGCCATTCACGTGGACTGGCGGTCGGGTTCTCGAATTCCCGGACAGCATACGCCCGCCGACCGGCTGCGGCAGATGTCGCTTCCCCCGAAAGCCATCACCGCGGCAGTCATCGGCCTAAAGTCACGCCTGCAGGTCATCGGATTTCAGCGTTCGATAAATGAATATCGGGCGGAGCCTTTGTCAGCAGTGCTGCCCGGCGTGGCTCTGCAGGAGATGTGGACGCTGGTCGGCACGGCGGAGACCGCCTTGCTCGGCGTCTCAGCCATGGTCGTAGTCACCTCGATGCTCGGCTTGTCGGCGATGATCCTCTCAACGCTCAACGAGCGCCGGCGTGAAATTGCGATCCTTCGCTCGCTTGGAGCGAGGCCACTCGCAGTTGCGAGCTTGCTTGTCGGCGAAGCCACTTTGCTCACTGTCACCGGCATCGCGATTGGCACGGCAGCGCTTTACGCGGTACTATTTATTGCTCGACCGTTCGTCGACAAGCAGTTTGGCATCGACATCGGTGTGCAACCGCCGTCGGCAAACGATGCACTGTTGCTATCGGCGATTCTGATCGGTGGAGTACTCGCAGGGTTTCTGCCTGCGTATCGCGCATATAGAATGTCCATAGCAAGTGGCATGATGGTGAGAACATGAGCTTGAAAGAGTTTGCATCATGAACGCGAAATCGATCGTTCACTGCGTCATTTTCCTCCTCGCCGTATTTGGCGCCGATTGCGACGCGGCATTCGGCGAGCCCGCCACGCAACTCAAATGGGAGACGTTGATCCCCTCAACTCCTCCCTTGGAAAACTTTCTCGAAGCGGTTCCTCCGGATCAGCAGGAGGCGCTCAGCAATCTCGACTACTGGAATAGTTTTCCAGAGGGCGATGTGGATAAGGAAGTTGCTTACCAGCGCGAGGAAACGAAAAAGGGTGTTGACGCCGATAGAGATAAATTCGCGAAGCAAGGCGTGGATCTCGATGCACTTTATCAGCATTATCTAGCGTGGGTCGAGGAGATCGACAGGCGCGGAAAGCTGACAGATAAAGAGCTCGACGGGAAGCGCGTGGCCATCGCTGGCTATCTGCTGCCGTTGGATTTCAATCCGAAAGGCACGAGCGAGTTCCTGCTTGTCCCCTATGTCGGCGCCTGCATCCACGTGCCACCTCCACCGCCGAACCAGGTCATCTATGTAAGGTCTTCATCCCCCTATGGATCAACTGATCTGTTCGAAGGCGTGCTGATAACCGGTACCATGAAGGTGCAATCGGCGAAGAAAGACCTTTCTTTCATCGATGGCTCGAGCGAGGTCGATTCAGGCTACGTGTTGGAGGGCGAAAAGATCGAGCCTTACCAGTATGAGGAAGGCGGGCAATAGTTGGCTGGTTGGTGGAAGCGCGGCGGACATGGCTGTCGTTTAAACGGGGTCTTCCTCAATTTGTGTGGAGATCGGTCGATTTGATTGGCATCATCCGCGCCCTGTGCTCGGTGACCAGGACATTCTGTTCATGAGAAACCATGGCGTCATGGTCTGCGCACCAAATGTCGCGGAGGCCTGGGATGACCTTTACTACCTTGAACGAGCCGCTGAAGTGCAACTCAAGGCCATGAGCGCTGGACGCCCACTGGTTCCGGTCAACCCTGACATTGCAGCGGCTGCCGCAAGACAGATGCGGGCAGGCGACCCTGAAAGTGCGCGCCTGCATCTTGAAAGCATCAAGCGTGTACTCGATGTCCAGTCGCCCGATTACCGATTTTGATCGCCAATCAGGAGCTCTGAGGCCGTTGTGCCTGCGGCGCGGACCTCGACGACTGGCGCAACAAAGCTTCGCGTCGAAACGTACCGCTCCCGCGCGCACCAGCCCCAGATTCGATATAACCCGTCGGCGGACTTCTTTGGCGGGCCTTTCAGCGCGCTCTGATGGGACGGGGTCCGCCTGATCGTTCGCAGGGCCAAAATTGCTCATGCGGGCGCCTCGGCGACCACCACTCAACTCAGTATTTGCCGTCGCCAGACCCCCGGCGTAGCTCCGATCAAATGGGCAAAGGTTCGGGTCAGATGGGCTTGATCAGCGAAACCGCTGGTCAACGCGACTTCAGCAATCGACATTTGACGGTTCGAAAGCAAGTCTTTCGCCCGGGCAATGCGGCGCTGTTTCAACCATTGATACGGCGCCATGCCCGTTGAGCGCTTGAAGGCATGGCAGAACTGACTTGTCCGCAGGCCGCAAATGCCGGCAAGTTCGGAAAGCGCAATGCCGCCCACAAGGCTGATCTCGATCACCTCCTTGGCTATCCGCTCCTGCCACGTGCTAAGGCCACCCCTGATTGGTCGTCGCACTGCAAGACCGCCATAATGCGCGCACAGATAAATGCCGAGGCTCCACATATATTGGTCGGCCAGTAGCGGATCGATTGTCTCGGGATCATTGAAAAACGGATAGATCTGAAGTGCGAGCCGCCGGAGGATCGGATCATCGGTGACATGGTAGAGGCCACGGCCCAAACTCGTCACATGCGGCACCTCCAGGTCGTCGGCGATTTCTCGCATGAAGCTTTGTTGCAGGATCACTTCCTGCGTATGCCGAGGGGTCGTGAAGTCGATATGTGCAAGGTCCGAGACGTACAGAAAATGGGTTTCGCCTTTTCGCACCGGATGTGAATAGTACCGGCTGTCGAGGAACACCTCGCTCAATTCGTCATTGAAATGGACTCCGATGCTGTAGGCGCCCTCCCATGACGGAAATTCAGGATTGGCTTCGGCCGGGTTCGAACCGTAGTTGACGTCGGCGGCTATGAGGCGGGAACGCGAAAGGCCGCGGACGGACAGTTTCAAGTCCGTCTTATGGGGCAGGCCGATCGGTACCGTCGCGACCTCGACCAATTTCACGTTCAGGGTCATTCGGTTCCTGTCTTCGAAAGGGGCGCTCCAGAATACACAAGGTCGCCCAGACCCGGTATAAGTCCGGGCGACCTCTGTTATTTTTCCAGAACGGCCTATTTGCCGAGGCCCTTTGTGACAGCTTGCACAATGATCTTTGCGACAGCGCCGGGATTCGAAATATAGATCGCATGACTACCGGGCACCTCCACGACAGTTGCCCCAGCCCGGGTCGCCATAGTGCGTTGTGCGTCCGGTGGAATCATCCTGTCGTCCGTTGCCACAAGATACCAGCTCGGCTTGGACCTCCAGGCTGGGTCGGAGACCTGCCCGTTGAGAGCGTCGAGCCCCCAGGGCACCTGGGAATCGGCAAGGAAAGAAGCGAGTTGTGGACGAACATCTGCAGCGAATGAGGCGGCGAATTTCTCCCGATCGAGCATCAGGAACCCATCGACGGGAGGAAGAATGGGTGGGACAGGCGTGCCTGGCGGCGGGTTGGCAATAAGGCTCGCGACCGACTCGCCGGCATCCAGCGCGAACGCCGTGATGTAGACGATGGAGCTAACCTTCGGATCGCTACCCGCCTCGGATACGACGGCTCCGCCGTAGGAATGTCCAACCAGGATGACATTGCCCGAAGCAGTCGCGATCGCTCGTTTGGTGACGGCAACGTCGTCGGCTAGTGAAATCGTCGGATTCTGTACGATGATGACTTCGTATCCATCCCTCTTGAGGATCTCGTAGACGCCCTCCCATCCGGAACCGTCTACGAACCCGCCATGGACCAGAACAATTGTAGCTGAGCTCGGCATGAAATCTCCAATATTGTTTGCGGTTTCTCGCGCGCCGTTCTTGGTGGCGCCGAGACACGCTAACGATCGGCCAACGAGCGGAGATTGAACGTTCTTGCAGTGCGCGCCTGATCCGAGCGCACGACCAAACTGCTCGCCATTTGATGAAGCGCTGCCGATGTTGCGCCGGCGGCATAGGAATAGTGCGAAAATGCGAACTGGCTCATAAGGTGAGCCAGTTCGCTACCTACGTCCTTCTTCCGTTCAGGCTTCGCAAGATGCCAGCTTGTGGCTTTCCTTGCGACGGCTTCCGAGCCAGGCGAGCGCCAGACCCAACGCTGCCAGCACGCCACCCGCCACGGGCACCATCGCGTAGCCGAGGCCGAGACTGATGACGCCGCCGCCGACGGCCGCACCCAGCGCGTTGCCGAGATTGAATGCTCCGACATTGATCGATGATGCCAGCCCCGGCGCTTCGGACGCTGCCTCCATGACTCGCATCTGAACGGGAGGAACGATGGCGAAAGCCGCCGCGCCCCAAACGAGGAGGCCGATCGCCGCGCCGACATGGCTCGCCAGAACGAGCGGGAGCGCCACCATGATGATTGCCAGTGCCGCCAGGAAAATCGTGGTTGCACCATCGAGCGACCAGTCGGCGAGCTTGCCGCCCAAGCCGTTGCCGATGGTGAAGCCCACGCCGATCAACACCAGGCCAAGGGTGACGAAGGTGCCGGAGGCTCCTGTCAGGTCGGTGAGGACCGGGGCGACATAGGTGTAGAGCGTGAACATGGCGCCGGCTCCCATCACTGTGGTCGCCATGGCGAGCAACACCGTCGGGTGCGTCAGCACGCCGAGTTCGCGCCGCACATCAGGTACTTCGCCCGGCTCGCCCTTCGGCAGCGCCAACCACAACGAGACGATGGCAAGGATGCCGAGGCTGGCCGTTCCCGCAAATGCAACGCGCCAGCCGATCTGCTGGCCGATCCAGGTTGCTGCCGGTACGCCGCCTATATTGGCGATCGTCAGTCCCATGAACATGGTGGCGACGGCGCTCGCCTGCTTGTCCTTCGGCACCACGCTTGCTGCAACGATCGAGCCGAGGCCAAAGAAAGCGCCGTGGTTGAGGCTGGTGACGAGACGAGCCAGCAGCAGCGTCGTATAGTCAGGCGCCAATGCGGAAAGCAGATTGCCGATGGTGAAGATCGTCATGAGCAGCATCAGCGCGGTGCGCTTGCCGAAACGGCTGAATGCGAGGGTCATGATCGGCGCGCCGACCATGACGCCGATCGCGTAGGCGCTGATCAGAAGGCCCGCAGAGGGAATGGATACGTCCACGCCCTCGGCAATAACCGGAAGCAGCCCCATCGGGGTGAACTCCGTTGTGCCGATGCCGAAGGCGCCGATGGCAAGGGCGAGCAGCGGCCAGTTGAACCGCTTCGTGTCATCACCCGCCGCAGAAAGAGAGAGTGTGTCGTTCATCGCTCGATCTCCTCAGTCCCATGCCGGGGCAAGGCCGGCCGGGCTCACCAAACGGCCGCCGGGCCGTGCGAGCTTGCCGATTGCAACCATGTCTGCGTCGCTCAGCGCGAAATCGAAGATCGCAAAATTCTCCGCGACACGCTCAGGCTGGGCGGTCTTGGAGAGCGTGACGTAGCCTTGCTGGATCAGCCAGCGCAGCCCGACCTGTGCAGCGCTCTTGCCGTATTGGGCGCCGATCTTCTGCAGCACCGGATCGCGCGGCACTGCGCCGTCAGCCATGCCGTAATAGGCTGTGATCGCAACGCCAGCGGCCTTAGCCGCTGCCGCGACAGCCGTCTGGTCGAGGTAAGGGTGGACCTCGATCTGGTTGGTGACGATCGGCGCCTTGCTGAGCGCGACCGATTCCGTCATCTGCGCAACATTCTGGTTGCTGACACCGATGTAGCGCGTCTTGCCGGCAGCCTGCACCGCATTCAGCAAAGCCACCTGCTCGGCGATCGCCATCTTGTCGGCTGGCCAATGCAGCAGAAGCAAATCGACCTGGTCGACCTTCAGCTTGTCGAGGCTCTCGTCCACAGAGGCGACGAACCTGTCCTCGCTGTAGTTGTCGACCCATACCTTGGTGGTGAGAAATAGATCCTCACGGCGTGCGCCGGCTGCCGCGAGCGCGCGGCCGAGGGCGGCCTCGTTCCCGTAGATCTGCGCCGTGTCGAAATGACGGAAGCCCGCCTCGATTGCCGCGGGCACGACCGCTTCGACCTCGGCGTCCGACATGCGGAACACGCCGAAGCCGAGCGCCGGGATCTGCGCTCCATGCGCCTTTACGATATCCATGTTCTTCAATCCTTGATGTTCAGGCGGCTTGCGCCTTCGGGTTGCTCACGAGCGCGGGCATGACCTCCGACGCCAGTTCTTCGATGATCTCGGCCGGCGGGCGTCCCGATTGCCGCAGATTGATGGCTAGGTGATCGACGCCGGCCGCAGCGAGGGCGTTCAGATGGGTGATCAGACCCTTGCGGCCGACACGCGCGCCGAAACGGATCGATTCAGCCGCCGCATCGGCATCGTCCAGAAGGTCGAGATGGAAGGCGCTGATGAAGGCGCCATGACCGGAGGTGGCTTCGTGCCAGCGTGCAGCCTGTAGCGTCATCTTCTCGACGCTGCCCGGATAGACGAAGCGCCCGTCCATATTGGTACCGAGCCAAGCGTCGTCCTGCCGCGCCTGTCCGGCCACCACCATGGGAATCATCTGCTGTGCCGGGCGCGGCAGCAGATCGAGGTTGGGGATACGCTCGCCGTTGATCGGCAGTCCACCTGGCTGCCACGCCTGTCTGAGATAGGCGACCGCTTCGCGGAAGGCTAAGCCGCGCGCCTCGAAGTCGAGGCCGAGCAGCGGATATTCCACCGGTCGGTCCCCGGAAGCGACGCCAAGAATCAGGCGCCCGCCCGAGAGTGCGTCCACTGACGCGACTGCTTTCGCCGTCATCAGCGGATGACGGATCGGCAGCACGACCGCGGCGGTGCCGAGCGCGACGTTGCGAGTCAAACCCGCGAAATAGCCCAGCAGCGTGAAGACGTCGTAGACGGAGCCGGCATCGCCCATGTTGACCGTATCGAACACCGGCACGTCGCGCATCCAAACCGCCGCGAAGCCGAGCGCGTCGGCTCTACGCACGAGGTCAGTCTGCGCCGAGAGATCGGGGACGCCGCGCGGACGTCCCGCCGCCACTCGCCGGGCTTCGCCGGCGGGCGACCAGTCATTGTCAAGCGGCAATTCAATGCCGAGCGTCAGGCGATCCGGTTTGCGGATCAGATCGAGAGCAGAAATCTTTAACATGGCAGAGAGATAAGCCATGCCAAGGGCCTTGATAACGCCTCAGCGTTCCATAGGATCTGTGAAACGAAATCATAGACGAGTCGATCGGATGGATAATCGCGCGGGCGAAATGCAGGTTTTTTTGCGCGTCGTGGAAGCTGGGAATTTCTCGGAAGCGGCGCGCCTGCTGCTTATGACGCCTTCGACCGTCAGCAAGCTCATAACACGGATCGAAACGCGGCTCGGCGTGCGGCTGCTTGAGCGTTCGACCCGCCGCCTTTCGCTCACAGCCGAGGGGCAAATCTACTATGAGCGCAGCCAGGCGCTGCTCGGCGATCTCGACGAAGTGGAGCGTGAGCTGTCGCAGGGCGCCGCCGCTACAGGCGGCACGGTGCGCGTGAATGCCTCCGTCGCCTTCGGCATTCTTGGCGTCGAACCAGCGCTCCCAGCCTTCTGGAAATCTTACCCCAACATCGTCGTCGACCTTTCGCTCTCTGACGAAATCGTTGATCTCTACCTCGACCGCACCGATGTCGCGATTCGTGTCGGGCGGCTTTCGGACTCCGGGATGATGGCCCGCCGGATCGGCGCCGCGCGCCGCAAGATTGTCGCCGCGCCGGCATATCTAGAGCGCAACGGCATCCCGCGCACCGCCGAGGATCTCGGGCGGCATAACTGCCTTGGCTTCAATTTTCGCCGCGCCGCGCCGGTCTGGCCCCTCAAGGAGAGTGGCCGGATCGTCGATCGCGCCGTCAGCGGCTCCCTGCTCGCCAACAATGGCGAGACCGTTCGGCGCATGGCGGTCGCCGGTGTGGGACTGGCTCGGCTTGGCGATTACCATGCGCGAGCCGATCTTCTGTCCGGTCGTTTAGTGGAAGTGCTTGCGGACATCGTGGAGAATGACGAGGAAGAGATTCATGCCGTCTATCTCGGCGGAGCGCGCCTACCCCAGCGCGTGCGCGTGTTCCTTGATTTCATGGTTCCAAGGTTACAGGCATTTCTTGGCCAATAGTGGATTGACGGCGGCGACCGCCGCCGACGAGCCGAGCGCCCATCAACTTACCAACAAAGGAATACTTGGATGACAGGGAATAATTGGGACAGGGTGCCGATCGCGGCGCGCTACCCAGGTCATTGATCGATTTGAGCAGGATGTTGTTGGGGAAGTCCGTCGACATAGTCGCCGGCCTGCGCGTCAGGTCGGGGACCGTCTCGATCTGCCGCTCGATATCCGGTTAGATGGGCTGTTCGTTTCCTTGCCCGCTATCATCGAAACACTCGATCAGCATTTCGGTCAGGACGCGGACCTTTCTCGAGGGGTGCTGTCCCGGCGGACGAACGACATAGATTCCGGCCGCGGGTGGCGGATGATTTTTCATGACCGTCACCAACGTGCCGGTATTGAGATAGTCCCGGGTGAGGCCATCGGGGAGGGCAGCGATACCCAAACCGGCCGCGGCAGCGACGACGAGAGCCGCCCCGTTGTCAGCCTTGAAACGGCCCTGCGGGCGAATGGTCAGGATCTTGTCGCCGTCCATCACCTGCCACGTTTCCATCCCCTGCATAAGCGCCTGATGCGTGACGAGTTCCTCCGGTGTTTCCGGGGAGCCATGGGCTTTGATATAGGCGGGGCTCGCGACGTATTTTCCATAGAGGGGACCAACGCGTCTTGCAATCAGGTTGGAATCCTGAAGTGTGCCGACCCGGATCGCGCAATCAAACCCTTCCGCAATCAGGTCCACGAAACGGTCGCTATAGCTTGTCTGGATCTGCAGTTGCGGATGGCGCAATGCCATGTCCGCAAGGACTGATGCAAAGTGGGTGGGCCCGAACGATAGGGGTGCCGCAATTCTCAGGCGACCGCTCAGTTCGCCGGCGGGCAGGATCGTGTCTCTGGCGACATCGATCTCGCCGCTGATCCTGGCCGCATAGTCACGGAAAGTGGCGCCCGCTTCCGTCAGGGATGCCCCACGTGTAGATCTTGCGAGCAACTGGACGCCGAGCTCTGCCTCAAGGCGCGCAAGCCGCCGGCTCACCATCGACTTGGAAACGCCCAGCCGAAGCGCAGCGGGCGTGACGCCGCCCGCATCCGCTACCTCCACAAACGTCCGCAAATCTTCGATGTCCATGCTGCGTTCCCCGTTCCGCGACACTGTTTGGCACAAACGATGACTACCGCATCGAAATCGGGAATGACAAGGTCCTTTCCCAGACGGCGCTTCGGAGGGCACGTGTTCCCTCCAGCAACGTGTCTCAACCAACCGCGAACCTAGGAATTTATCTATGACCTTCCGTAACGGCCTTGGCTCACTTCTTCGTCCCGAAGATTCCGTCCTCGTCATGATCGACCATCAGCCCTATCAGCTCGCGAACGTGAACAGCCACGATCCGCAGGCGGTCGTGAACAACACGACGGCGCTTGCGAAAGCTGCGAAGGTTTTCAACGTCCCCACAATCCTGACAAGCGTGATAGCCGGCCGGGGTGGCCTGCTCTTCAAGCACCTCACCGATGTTTTCCCCGGACAGGAGGTGATCGACCGCACATTCATCAACACCTGGCAGGATCCGAAGGTGGTGGACGTGGTGAAGGCTACCGGCCGCAAGCAGCTGATTATTGCTGGCCTGTGGACCGAAGTCTGCGTTGCGATGCCGGCAATCCAGGCCGCGGGCGAAGGCTGGGACGTGACGGTGATTACCGACGCATCGGGTGGGACCTCAGTCGAAGCGCACCAGGTGGCGATCCAGCGGATGATGGGGGCTGGCATCAATATGATGACCTGGCTCGCGATCGCCGCCGAATGGCAGCGCGATTGGGCTCGCGAGGAGACCGCGGCTGCGCTGACGGACGTCATCATCGAGCATGCCGGTGGTAGCGGCATCGCCTATCTGTGGGAGCAGCAGCTCCTCAATACGCCGGTTCAGGCGGCCAGCCGGGCCGGTCTTTAAAAGCTGACTGGGATGGCGGAATCTCGAATTGATGTCACCGTAAAGGCCCCAAAGTCGAGCCTCGCCATCCCGACTCAAGCGAGTTCACGCTTGGCCCAGCCGTCCACCGACGCGAAAGATGCGCCTGCGACCACCGTGACGGCGACAATCTGAGGGCGGAAATGAAACTGGCCAGGTAGCGACGACAACGAACCGCGCAATCAACTTAAGGACCAAGCATGGAAATTGGTATCGACAGTTTCGCAGCCATCCTTCCTGATCCGAAAACGGGTAAGCGCCCGTCACCGTCGGATCGCATGGCCGAGCTTATCGAGGAGGTCGTGGTCGCAGATCGCGTCGGGCTCGACGTATTTGGTATTGGAGAGCATCACCGCAGTGAGTTTCTCGACTCCGCCCCGGCCGTCATTCTGGCCGCGGCCGCGGCCCGCACCTCCCGCATCCGATTGACGAGTGCGGTCACGGTTCTCAGCGCTGCCGATCCGGTGCGTGTTTTCCAGGAATTCGCAACCCTCGACCTGATTTCCAAGGGTCGTGCGGAGCTCGTGGTCGGCCGCGGATCCTTCATCGAGGCCTACGCGCTGTTCGGCCTTGATACGCGTCACTATGACGAGCTCTTCGCCGAAAAGCTCGACCTGTTTCTCAAGCTTTGCGAGACGAGAGATATCACCTGGGAAGGCCGCTTCCGGCCGCCACTCAAAGGGCAAGGCGTCTTTCCGCGCCCACATCAAACGCGGCTTCCAGTCTGGATCGGAGTTGGCGGTTCGCCGGAATCCTTCGCACGCGCCGGTGTACTTGGCCTTCCTTTGATGGTGGCGATCATCGGCGGCAGCTTCGAACGTTTCCGCCCGCTTGTCGATCTCTATCGCGAAACCGGACAACGCGCCGGGCATGATCCGGAAAAACTCAAGGTGGGCGTCCATGCGATGGGCTTTGTCGGCGAGACCGATTTGGCTGCAAAGGATGCCTTCTTCCCCGGATGGGCGTATCTGACGACGAAGATCGGCAGTGAGCGCGGCTGGTCGCCACCGACGCGCCAGCAATTCGAGCTCATGGCGGGTCCTGACGGCGCATTCCTGGTCGGCGAGCCGAAAGCCGTTGCCGCTAAGATGCAGCAGGCAAGCGAAACGCTCGGCGGCCTTTGGCGCATCACCTTCCAGATGAGTACCGCTTCGCTTGATACGGAAGCGATGAAGCGCTCGATCGAACTTCTGGGCACCGAGGTCGCTCCAATCATCAGGGCGGCGCCCTAGGTCGGGTCTCGACGGTGTCGCAACGGAGGAATGCCAAATGGACATCGAAGATCTGCGAGTGTTCGTCGAGGTTGCCGATTCGGGAGGCATCACTTCGGCCGCGCGCAGGCTGGGGGTTTCCAAGTCGATGGTCAGCCGTGCACTCACCAGAATCGAGGGGGCGGCGATTCATGGATGGCGAGAAAATCATCACCGTGCAGCCGCAGGGCCGCTTCAGGACCGACACCGGCATGGCGCTTGCGAGCGCAGCCGCTGAGGGGCTGGGCATTGCCTGGCTCCCTGATTGCGTCACCCGCGACTATCTCGCTTCAGGGGCTCTCGTTCCGATCATGACACGTTTTCCGCTACCGGTCGGCGGGGTCTATGTCGTACGGCCTCCCAGCCCGCATCCATCCCGAAAAGTGCGGGTTCTCTCGGAGTTTCTGATCGAATCCTTTGAGAATGACACGCATTTTTGGGGCTCCGGGAGTTGATGCCGCGGACAGCGTGTTCCGCTTTCCGCGACACAGTGTAGCGTTTCCCAAACCTAGTCGCGGGTGCTGTCGCTTTCTAGTTTCGGTGGCGGCTTTGGCCGACCGGGCAGCAGAACGAGAGCCCTGCAGGGTCTACCCCGCAGACTGAAGAGGAGAAGATGCATGAGTTGGAACCCCGCAATTGCGCCAGCCTGTCCTGAAGAGGTCGGCCTGGATGCGATCGACTCTCTCATCATTCCACGTTCGCGCGACCTCGGTGGCTTTGAAGTTCGGCGCGCCTTGCCTGCGCCGAAGCGTCAGATGGTTGGCCCGTTCATCTTCTTCGATCAGGTCGGGCCTGCGGAACTTCTGACTGGTCAGGGCATCGATGTTCGACCGCACCCCCATATAGGACTCGGCACCGTCACTTATCTTTATCGCGGTGAATTCCATCATCGCGACAGCACAGGCGCCGACCAGATCATTCGCCCCGGAGCTCTGAACTGGATGGTCGCGGGCCGGGATGTCTCCCATTCCGAGCGCACTACGCCAGAAGGCCGCAGCGGTCCGCAAAGGCTGCTGGGGATCCAAACCTGGGTAGCGCTTCCCGACAGCCATGAGGATATGGCGCCGATGTTCGAGCATCATGGGACACAGGCCTTGCCGGTGATCGAGGATCGCGGCGTCACCGTTCGGCTTATCCTGGGAAATGCCTATGGCAGGGTCGCTCCCGCGAGGATGTTTTCCGAGACCTTCTATGCCGATGTCAGGCTGGAAGCAGGTGCTCGCCTGCCCATGCCGGACAATCACGAGGATCGGGGGATCTATATCGTCGAGGGTTCGATCTCGATCGCTGGCCAAGACTTCGAAGCGCCGCAGATGATGGTGTTTCGTCCCGGTGACAGGATCACGGTGACCGCTGGCGGCCAAGGTGCAAGGCTGATGGCCCTCGGCGGCGCGACACTCCCAGGACCGCGTTACATCTGGTGGAACTTCGTGGCCTCTTCCAAGGAGCGTATCGAAGAGGCCAAGGCTGAATGGCGTGCCCAGAACTGGGGGAAGGGGCGTTTCGATCTCCCGCTTGACGACAGGGATGAGCCCATCCCTTTGCCCGAGTAATTTTTGCTGATCGGCTTCAATTAAGAGGATCATCTAGGGATGGGTCAGGTCGGCACGTTAGCCACTGGATTGATGACGCAGGAAATGGATTGAGCCAAGAGGTTGAGCGCGAAGATGGCGCGTCCAAGGGACGCTACCGGATCGTTGTTGATGGGCACGAAGCCGAAATGACATACAGTCGTGCGGGTCAAAAACTGATCATCATCGACCACACAGATGTTCCTGCCGCGCTGCGTGGCCGAAAAATCGGTAAGCAATTGGTCCGCCAGGCGGTAGAAGATGCCAGGCGGGGAGGGATCATGATCATCCCGCTTTGCCCATTCGCGAAAGCGCAGATAGAGCGCCATACGGAGTGGCAGGATGTTTTGAGCAAGTGAATAGATTCTGCCGGCCAATGAAATAGAGGCGGCAGAAAGGACTGCTATGCAGAGAAACACATTTTTGTTCCAGGAGGCGGAGCAGGCCCTGCAAGCTGCTGCCGATGAGGTGAGCAATGGCCGAAAACACCCCTGATCCAACTTTGGCGGAGCGCCAGGTCGCCGATGTCATCGCTCGCGCCGACAGGAAGCTGGCTGCCGCGGTTTCGCGAGCCCTGGAGAAATCGACCGAGATCGCCGCAGCGGAAATGCAAGCCATCGGCCAAGAAGATGCTGCGCCGGCAATGCAATATTTTGCGGCAATTGTTCATCAGCGAATGTATTGTCTCATGTGTGGGGCAGACCCGGATACGTTTGAAGGGGGAGACCCTGAAACTGCCTACCACGTCATTCGCAACTCCCAGAATATCGCCAGGCATTATTGGTCAGCAGACGTTGAGCCTTACCCAGCGAAATAGCGGTGGATCATCCATCGACATCCAGCACCGCGCTATCATGGCATCGGCGGCACCTGTAGTTGCCGATCAACTCGGCGCTAAGAGACATCCATTTTGCGACGTTGAGGAGGAGCTGGCCGCGTCGGTGATCGCTGATCCAGGTCAGATTCATAGATAATCGGGAATCGCGGCGGCCTGTTATCCGCGGCAATTCTGCCAACGCATCCTATCCGCAACATATGCACCCGACCCGCCCGCTTGACCGCGAGGGGTTTGATCAGGACTTGATTGACTTCGGGCCAAGTGATCTCTTTTCCATGGGGAGTGAATAGCGGCCGGCGGCTTGGAATGTATTCAGTCCGTTTCGCTTATCTATGAAATATATTTCATTCAGTGAATTATATTGACATACATTTCGTCTTCGCCTTTATTGTTCTCATCGGACTTCGAGGAGGAAGTTCGGTTTCAACGCGATCAGCGGCGTCGACGTGACGCCCTCAGGCTTTTGGGAGGGGCTTCGGCCTCGAGGAGGAATTTTGCGCAAATTTATCAGCTCGACCGCCATGGTGGTCCTTGCAGCAACGCTTTTTACCGGCACGGCATCCGCGGAAACGGACAATCCGTTCCGCTGCAAGCCTGGTGAAAAATACGTCATGAACGTCATGGTCTCGGGCGTGGAATACTGGTTCCCGGTCTATGAAATGTTCAAGCAGGCAGGCCAGCAGCTCGGCTGCGAAACCGAATATACCGGCACGCCGGAATATGACGTCAACAAGCAGATCGCCACCTTCGACCAGGCTCTGGCCCAGAATCCGGCTGGCATCCTCGTCCATCCGATGAACTCCGATCCGTTCATCGAGCCGATCAACCGCGCCATCGAGCAGGGCACTGCCGTCGTCACGTTTGCCGCCGACTCGCCGCTTTCCAAGCGCGTCTCGTTTATCACCTCGGACAACACCCGCGAAGGCATCTATGCCGCCGACGTAATCGCCGAGAAGCTGGGTGGCAAGGGCGAATATGCAGTTCTGGAAAATCCGGGCCAGGACAATCACGACAAGCGCATCGCGGCCTTCATCGGCCGTATGAAAGAAAAGTGGCCGGACATGAAGCTGGTCGGTCGTGCTGCTTCCAACCAGGACCCGACCAAGGCCTATCAGGGGCTTTCAAGCATCATCCAGGCCAATCCGAATCTCGGCGCGGTCTTCATGCCGGAAGCGAACTCCGCGATCGGCGCCTCACAGGCGTCCAAGGAAAACGGCGGCAAGGTTCTTGTCATGTGCGCCGACGTCAACGCCAACATTCTCGACATGATCAAGGCTGGTGAAGTCTTCGGCTCGATCAACCCGAACCAGGGCATGCAGGGTTACATGGGCTTCATGCTGTTGTGGCTTTCCAAGCATCCGGAACTGATCGACCCGATGAACGACGCCAAGCGCTCGGGCTTCAACCCGATGAGCATCCCGGTGGTCGATAATGGTCTTTCGATCGTCACTGCCGAAAATGCCGACGACTTCTATTGGGATAAGTACCTGAAGCGCCGCGGCACGAAGGGTATCGAGGAATAAGGGCATCGGCCTTTGTCCCCTTCTCCACGGCGGGGAGAAGGTGGCCCGGAGGGCCGGATGAGGGGGATGGCTGGTTCTGAACTTGCCACACTCCCCCTCATCGCTTTGCAAGCGAGGCACTGCTCCCCGCCGGGCAGAAGAGACAGATTATCACAGCCACTCGATCCGGGACCGGCTATGAATAAGGAAAATGAAGATGGCGGAGCCGGTGCTCACCATTCAAGGTATGACCAAGCATTTCGGGGCGATCCGGGCGCTGACGGATGTCAACTTCACGCTCGAGCGCGGCGAAGTCCATGCGCTCTGCGGCGAAAATGGCGCCGGAAAGTCGACGCTGATGAACATCATCGCTGGCGTCCTGCAGCCGACCGACGGCGAAATCCGCGTCGATGGAAAACCCGTCCGCATCGCTTCACCGGCTGCCGCGCAGGCGCTCGGCATTGGTCTGGTGCATCAGGAAATCGCGCTCTGCCCTGATGCGACGGTGGCCGAGAATATGTTCATGGCCGCGACCAGTCGCCGGCGTTCCCCTTTCATGAATTACGGTGCTCTGGAGCGCGATGCCCAGCGGGTGATGAACCGGCTGGCTGCCATCGACGTCCGCCAGAAGGTCGCGGATCTGCCGATTTCCAGCCAGCAGCTTGTCGAGATCGCCAAGGCGCTGACGCTCGACTGCCGCGTGCTCATTCTGGACGAGCCGACCGCAGCGCTTACCGAAACCGAGGCGCAGCAGCTCTTCTCCATCATCCGCGACCTCAAGGCGAACGGCATCTCGATCATCTATATCAGCCACCGCATGGCCGAGATCTTCAGCCTCTGCGACCGCGTGACCGTCTTTCGTGACGGCCGGTATGTCTGCACCGACAAGATCGACGATGTCACGGCCGATGATGTGGTGCGCCGCATGGTTGGCCGCGAGATCACCCGGCTCTATCCGGAAAAGCTCGGGGCCGAAGACGCCTCCAGCGAAACCATCCTCGAAGTGGATGGCCTCGGCGATGGCGCTCGATTCCATGATGTCAGCTTCGATCTGCGCCGGGGTGAAATCCTCGGCATCGGTGGCCTGATCGGCTCCGGCCGCACGGAGATCGCCGAAGGCATTTGCGGGCTTCGCACACATACGGCTGGCGAAGTCCGCCTGCATGGCAAGCCGCAGGCGATCCGAGCCTATGCGGATGCGGTCAAGACGGGCATCGTCTATCTGTCGGAAGACCGCAAGGGGGCCGGCATCTTTCTGGAAATGTCGATTGCCCAGAACATCTCGGTGCTCAACTTGAAGGCGCTCACTAACCATGCGGGCCTGCTGAACGGCCGTGCCGAGGCGGCGCTGGCGGAGGATTTCGCGCGGCGGCTTGCCGTGCGCATGGGCGGCGTCGAGGCGCCGGTGAAGTCGCTGTCCGGTGGCAACCAGCAGAAGGTGGCGATCGCCAAGCAGCTTGCGGTGAAGCCCAAGGTGATTCTGATGGACGAGCCGACGCGCGGCATCGATGTCGGCGCCAAGACCGAAATCCATCGGCTGCTGCGCGATCTCGCGCGCTCAGGCATCGGCATCGTCGTCATCTCATCGGAAATGCCGGAATTGCTCGGACTTTGCGACCGCGTGCTGGTCGTCCGGGAGGGACGTCTTGCCGGCGAGCTTGGCCCGGAAGACATGACGGAAGAAGCCGTGATCCGCCTTGCATCGGGGATTAGTGCGGCAAGGACGGCATATCATGCCGCGTAAGGAGGGAGAAACGGGAATGGCAATCGACACGATGGCGGCGGACATGCCGAAGACGGGGCACTGGAAACGCATCGGCACCATGCGCGAAGCGGGGTTGATCGCGATCATCCTGACGCTCTGCGTGATCATGAGCTTTGCCTCGCCGCACTTTCTCACGCTCGGCAACTTCCGCGCCATGCTGATGAGCTTTTCGGTGGAAGGCATCGTCGTCGTCGGCATGACAATCCTGCTCATCGTCGGCGGTATCGATCTCGCGGTCGGCTCCGTCGTCTGCTTTGCCATGGTGCTCTCCGGCTCGCTTTTCCTTGCCGGGCTCGATCCGTGGACGGCCTCGCTGATCGGCGTTCTCGCCAGCGGCGCCATTGGGGCGATCATGGGGTTCTTCGTGACGGTGGTAGGGCTCAACCACTTCATCACCTCGCTTGCCGGCATGGTGATCGTGCGCGGGCTTTGCCTGGTCATCACCAAGGGCACGCCGCTGTCGCTCTTCACGCTGCCGGCAGGCTTCAAGGTTGTCGGGCAAGGCACCTTCTACGGCGTTCCCTATGTGATCCTGATCTTCGTCGCCGTCGTCATCCTGTTTGATTTCCTGCTGCGCCGGGCAACGGCCTTCCGCAAGGTGTTCTATACCGGCAGCAACGAGAAGGCGGCGCTCTATTCCGGCATCCGCACCAACCAGGTGAAGTTCTGGGTGACGGTTCTGTGCTCGACGCTCGCCGGTGTCGCAGGCGTCATCTATATGTCCCGCTTCGGTGCCGCGACGCCCACTTTCGGCGTCGGCATGGAGTTGAACATCATCGCTGCGGCGGTCATCGGCGGCGCTTCGCTGAACGGCGGCTCGGGTACGATCTTCGGTGCCATCCTCGGCATCGCGCTGCTCTCGGTCGTCACCTCGTCGCTGATCCTGCTCGACGTTTCCGTCTATTGGCAGGACATGATCAAAGGCTGCATTCTGCTCGCTGCCGTCTCCATCGACCATTTTCTGCACAAGCGGAAGGCCGCCTGATATGCCGATTGCCAGACTGAAACCCAAGACAATTGCGCCGCGCGAGGAAATCGTCATCGCGCGCCAGATGCACCAGGCGCTCGTGCTGCACTTTCTCGAAGGTTTGACGCAGTCGCAGATTGCCGACCAGCTCCGCATCTCGCACGCCACCGTGAACCGGTTGATCAAGCGCGGCCGCCAACTCGGCCTCGTCGAAATCAAGATCAAGTCGCCGGTCGAACCGCTGGTGGATATGGAAGAACGCCTGCTGGCACTCGGCGGCATCGGTCGTGCCGTGGTGGTGCCGACCGTTTCCGATAATCCGCAGACGGCGCTGCAAGCGGTTGGGGAGGCGGCAGCACGGCTGCTGCTGGAGGAAATCGCGGATGGCGACACGATCTGCATCACCGGCGGCAAGGGTGTCGGCGCCGTCGTCGCCGGCCTGCAGCCCGCTCGCCGCTTCGATGTCGAGGTGATCCCGGCGACCGGCTGCGTGCAGGGCAAGCACTATACCGACGTCAACCACGTCTCGACCCTGATGGCAGACCAGCTCGGTGGACGCTCCTATCAGATCCATGCGCCGCTCTTTGCCGATGATGCCGAGCAGCGGGACATGCTGATCAATATGCGCGCCGTCGCCGATGTCTTCCAGCGGGCGCGGGAGGCCAAGATTGCGGTGGTCGGCATCGGCTCGATCCTCAGCGCAGATTCGACCTATTACGATCTGCACCCCTCCTCCAGCGAGGACCGCAAGGCCATCGAGCATTCCGGTGCGAGCGCGGAACTGCTCGCTCATCTGCTCGATGGCGAGGGCCGGGTCTGCGACTACAGTCTCAACCGAGTACTCGTTTCTCTGACGCTGGAAGAGTTCGCCTCGATCCCGACGAAGATCGGCGTAGCAAGCGGCCTCAACAAGGCCAGCTCGATCCTGAGCGTGCTGCGAGGCAACCACCTCGATACACTCGTCACCGACGAGGCGACCGGGGCACGCATTCTTGAAATAGCATCCGAGGAAGGGTTTTCGGCATGAGCAGCGAACAGTTGATCCGCGAGATCGGCCGCTCCGGCATCAAGGCGTCTGCCGTCGGGCTCGGCACCTGGGCGATCGGCGGCTGGATGTGGGGCGGAACCGACGAGGCGCAATCCATAGCCGCCATTCAGGCCTCGCTCGATGCTGGCGTGACCCTCATTGACACGGCGCCGGCCTATGGTCTCGGCCGCTCGGAAGAGATTGTCGGCAAGGCGATTGCCGGGCGCCGCGACAAGGCCGTCATCGCCACCAAATGCGGCCTTGTCTGGCATACGCGCAAGGGCAATCACTTCTTCGATCAGGACGGCAAACCGGTTCACCGCTATCTCGGGCGCGACTCGATCATCCATGAGGTGGAGGAAAGCCTGCGCCGGCTCGGCACGGATTACATCGATCTCTACATCACCCACTGGCAGGACGCGACGACGCAGATCGAGGAGACGGTGCGGGCTCTGGAAGAGCTGAAGGCAGCCGGCAAGATCGGCGCCATCGGCGCCAGTAATGTCGATCGCTGCGAGCTTCAGCAATACATCAGCACCGGATCGCTCGATGCGATCCAGGAGCGGTTCAGCATGATCGATCGCGAGGTCGAGGCCGGCCTGCTGCCGCTCACCGTTCAAAATGGCGTGTCGACGCTCAGCTATTCTTCGCTGGCGCTCGGCCTGCTCTCCGGCACCATCGAACCGGACCGCGTCTTTTCGGGTGATGACCAGCGCAACGACAACCCGCGCTTCTCCGTCGCCAACCGGCAGAAGGCGAAGGCGTTTTCCGAGGCGATCCGGCCGGTCGCGGAGCGGCATGAGGCGAGCATCGCGCAGCTGGTGATCGCCTGGACGCTGGCGCAGCCCGGCGTGACCTTTGCCCTCTGTGGCGCGCGAAACCCGGCGCAGGCGCTCGACAATGCGCGGGCCGGAACACTCAGGCTCACTGCGGAAGAACTTTCGGCCATCGACGCGGCGCTGGCTGCGAAACTGGCCAACATGGACGGATAACAGGCTGTCATCATGAACCGTGAAGAGACATTGGACGGGCTCCGCAAGAGCCCGAAGGTGGACGTGTGCGTCCTCGGCGGCGGCATCAACGGGCTCAGCGTCTTTCGTGAGCTTGCGCTGCAGGGTGTGAACGTGTTGCTCGTCGAGAGGGGCGATTATTGCTCGGGTGCCAGTGCAGCGCTGTCGCGCATGGTGCATGGCGGCCTGCGCTATCTCGAAAATGGCGAGTTCAGCCTTGTCCGCGAATCGCTGGCTGAGCGTGACCGGCTGCTGCGCAACGCGCCGCATTACGTCGCGCCGCTGCCGACCACCGTTCCGATCTTCGATGTCTTCTCCGGCCTCGGCAACGGCATCGTGCGTTTCCTCGGCCTCACCCGCCGCCCGAGCCGCCGGGGCGCCATCACCATCAAGGCAGGGCTCGGCATCTATGATTTCCTGACCCGCAAGCGCGCATTGATGCCGAAGCATCAGTTTCGCGGTCGGCGCAGCACGCTTGCCAAATGGCCTGCGCTCAATTCCGCGATCCGCAATTCCGCCACCTATTACGACGCCTGGGTCAGTCACCCGGAGCGCATCGGTGTCGAGATCTTGCGCGACGGGCTCTCTGCTGGCCCGAATGCCGCTGCTTTGAATTACGCAGCGATCGAGCAAGCCCCGGCCGGAGGTTTCCTCCTGCGCGACCACGTCTCCGGCGAGGTGCTGACGATCAAGCCGTCTCTCATCATCAACGCCACCGGCGGCTGGATCGATATTGTCAACGGCGCGCTCTTTCCGGAGGATGCACGGCCCGCGCCGCTGATGGGCGGTACGAAGGGCTCGCACTTGATCATCGATCATCCCGGCCTGCGCGACATGCTCGACGGCCACATGATCTATTACGAGAACGAGGACGGACGCATCTGCATCCTGTTTCCCTATCTCGGCAAGGTGCTGGTCGGTTCGACGGATATCCGGGTGGACGACCCTGGAACCGTGCGCTGCGAGGCAGATGAACGGGATTATATCCTGCAATCGCTCGCCTTCGTGTTGCCGGGCATCGTCATTCGGCCGGAACAGATTGTCTTCCAGTTTGCGGGCGTGCGGCCGTTGCCCGCCAGCAACGACAGTTTTACCGGCCGCATTCCGCGCGATCATTTCTGCACGATGCTTGAAGGCAGCGATGGCGGTCCCCCGGTGCTCTGCATGATCGGCGGCAAGTGGACGACTTTCCGTTCCTTCGGGGAACTCGCTGCCGACATGGCGCTGGAACGGCTTGGCTTGCCGCGCCGGCTGGATACAGCCGAACGCACGTTCGGGGGAGGGCGCGGCTTTCCTGATGATCGCGATGACTGGCTGCGGCAACTTTCGGCCACGACTGGCCTTGCCGCCGATCGTGTCGCCAGGCTCTTTACACGCTATGGCACCGATGCCGCCGAGATCGCCCGCTTTATTTCCGTGGGTGCGGATCAAGCCTTGCCCCACGCCGGCTACAGCGCCCGCGAACTTATCCATCTCATCCGCTCTGAGGCAGTCGAGCATCTGGATGATCTGCTGCTGCGGCGAACGACACTGGCCGTCAGCGGCGAGCTTTCGCTTGATGTTGCAGATGTCGCCCTTGCCATCCTCGCCGCCGAGAAGGGCTGGCCACCCCAGCGCACGGCCGAAGAGCGCGCCCGTTTTCTGACCCTCCTGAACGACCGCCACGGCGTTTCGGAGGAAAACCTTTCCGCGAGGAACGAACAAAGGAGTGAAGTATGCGAGACATCAGCAAGGTCCGGATGAACCGGCTGTTCGGCAACGGCCGTTGCCTGGATGTGGCGATCGATCATGGCGTTTGTAACGAGCCGTCTTTTCTCGACGGGCTGGAAAATATGCCGGTCGTTGTGAAGGCGTTGGTCGATGCGAAGCCCGATGCGATCCAGATGAATTACGGCCAGGCCGACCTTCTGCAGGACCTGCCCGGCAAGGACAAGCCGGCGCTGGTCATGCGCATCGACATGGGCAACCCCTACAACCGCTTCCGTCACCGGGATATGTGGGCCGTGCTGCAGAACGAGGCCGAGCCGCTGATCGGCGCGCTGCAGATGGATGCTGCCTGCGTCGTCGTCAATCTGTTCATGCTGCCGGACGAGCCCGATCTCTTCCGCCAGTGCGTTCAGAACATTGCCCGCGTCCGCGCCGACTGCGAGAAATACGGCATGCCGCTGATGATCGAACCGCTGGTGATGCAGCCGCTAACCGAGCGCGGCGGCTATATGGTCGATGGCGATGCTGAGAAGATCGTGACGCTGACGCGACTTGCCCGCGAAATGGGCGCCGATATCGTCAAGGCCGACCCGACGACCAACGCGGAGGACTTCCACCGCGTGGTTGAGGCAGCGCGCTGCCCGGTGCTGGTGCGCGGCGGCGGCAAGGAAGCCCTGTCCGCCGTCTTCGCCAAATCCGCCGCCTTGATGCGGCAGGGCGCGATGGGCATGGTCTACGGACGCAATATCTATCAGCATGCCAATCCGAGCGCCGTCGTGCGCGGTCTGATGGCGATCATCCATGAGGACAAGAGTGGCCAGGAGGCGCTTGCGCTTTATCAGCAGGGATGAAGTTGGATTTCCTCTTCTCCCCAACGGGGAAAAGAGGGTATCGGCGCTGGGCCTTCGGCCCGAACCGCGCAAGACTGTCAGAACCTTTTGGGAGGGGTTCGGAATGGAAAAATATCTGTTGGGGCTCGATGCCGGAAACACCGTCATCAAGGCCGTGATCTTCGATCTTAAGGGCAGGGAGGTGGCCTATGCCGGCGAGGAGGGCCATAGCCGCATGCCGTGCCCCGGTCATGTGGAGCGCGATCTCGGCGAACTCTGGGCCAATGCCAAACGGGTGATCCGCACCTGCCTCGACAAAGCGGGCATTGCTGCCAAGGATATCGCGGCCATCGGCTGCGCCGGCCATGGTAACGGGCTCTATGCGCTCGATCGCGACGGCCAGCCGCTTCTCGGCATCCAGTCGCTCGATACGCGCGCGACCGGGCTTGTTGAGGAATGGGCGGCCGAAGGGGTTGGCGACCGCACAGTGCCGATCGCTCGCCAGCGCCCCTGGCCCTCCCAAACGCCGACGCTGCTCGGCTGGCTGAAACGCCATCGTCCCGAGCTTTTCCAGCGCATCGGCACGGTGTTCTTCTCCAAGGATTTCGTCGTCAACCGGCTGACGGGAAACCGTGTCAGCGAGGTTTCCGACATGTCCGGCGCCGGCTTGCTGGATCTCGCCGCCCGCCGCTACGACAGAACGCTGATGGCGGCCTACGGGCTTGCCGACAGCATGCATATGCTGCCACCGTTGATCGAAAGCACCGATATCGCAGGGCATGTAACAGAAGATGTGGCGACCGAGACCGGGCTTGCTGCGGGCACGCCGGTTGTTGGCGGGCTGTTCGATGTTGTGGCGTCGGCGCTCGGCTCGGGCGTGTCGCGCACCGGCACCGCCTCGATCATCGCCGGCACCTGGAGCATCAATCAGGTGATCATCGACTGCCCCGACCTTGAGGGCCCGGTTTTCATGTCCTCCACCTTCGACCGCAGCCGCTACATGGCGATGGAAAACAGCGCCACGTCGGCCGCCAATCTCGAATGGCTGGTGCGGGAATTCTTCGAGGACGAGCATCAGGAGGGCGTCTCGCCCTTCGACGCAGCTTGCGCGCTCGCGGCTGCGGTCGCGCCGGTTGCGGATGATCCGCTCTATCACCCCTATCTCTATGGCGCCCAGCAGGATGGCCATGCGCGGGCCGGTTTCTATGGCATGGCTGGCTGGCACACCAAGGGGCATCTGATCCGCGCACTTCTGGAAGGTGTCGCCTTCAGTCATCGTCAGCATATCGAGACCATCCGCAAGGCGGGTGCGACCTTCGAGGAGGCGGTGCTCTGCGGCGGTGGCTCGCGCAGCAGGCTCTGGCCGCAGATTTTTGCGGATGTATTGGGCGTTCCCGTCACCGTTGCTGTGTCGCGGGAGACCGGGGCGCTAGGGGCGGCGATTGCGGCCGGGACGGGTGTCGGGTTGTTTGCCGATTTCACCGAAGGAGCCACCGCCATGGTGCGGACCGATCGGCATTATCAGCCCAATGCTGTGCTTTCGGCCCACTACGCCCGTCGTTACGGACTTTACAACGATATTAAAGAGGCGATGACACCGCTGTGGCGGCGGCTTTCGGAGGCGCAAAGTCTCGCAAAAGGAGTTGCAGTGTGACCATGCCCATGAATGAAGCGCTTATGGATGAAGGTGTTTACGATTTCATCGTCGTCGGTGCGGGGTCGGCCGGTTGCGTCCTGGCAAACCGGCTCTCGACGGATCCGAAAAACCGGGTGCTGCTGCTCGAGGCCGGCGGCTCGGATCGGTATCACTGGGTGCATGTGCCGATCGGTTACCTCTATTGCATGGGCAATCCGCGCACCGACTGGATGATGAAGACGGCAGCCGAGGCCAGCCTCAATGGCCGGACGCTCAATTATCCGCGCGGAAAGGTGCTCGGCGGCTGCTCCTCGATCAACGGCATGATCTACATGCGCGGGCAGGCGGCGGATTACGACGGCTGGCGGCAGGCAGGCAATGCCGGTTGGGGCTGGGATGACGTGCTGCCCTGGTTCCTGAAATCGGAGGACAATTATCGCGGAAAATCGGCCTTGCACGGGGCCGGAGGCGAGTGGCGCGTCGAACGCCAGCGCCTGTCCTGGCCGATCCTCGATGCCTTTCGCGATGCGGCCGAGGAACTCGGTATCCGCAAGAGCGACGATTTCAACGACGGCGACAATGAAGGGTCCGGCTATTTCGAGGTCAATCAGAAGGGCGGCCTGCGCTGGAACACGACGAAAGCCTTCCTGCGCCCGGCGATGAAGCGGGAGAACCTGCGCGTGCTGACGGGCGCGCAGACCGAGCGGCTGGAATTTGATGGCGAGGCTGTATCCGGCGTGCGCTTTCGCCTCAATGGCCGCGCCTGCGTCGCCCGCGCGTCGCGCGAGGTCATTCTGTCTGCGGGTTCGATCAACTCGCCGAAAATTCTGGAGCTTTCGGGCGTCGGGCGACCGGATGTGCTGTCGAGCCTCGGCATTCCCCTGCATCATGAGCTTCAGGGTGTCGGCGAAAACCTGCAAGACCATCTGCAGATCCGAACCGTCTTCAAGATCGAGGGCGCGCGCACGCTGAACCAGCTTTACCATAACCTGTTTACCCGTGCCGGAATGGGTTTGCAGTATGCGATCAGCCGTTCCGGTCCGCTCTCGATGGCGCCAAGCCAGCTCGGGATCTTCGCCAAAAGCGATCCGTCCGTCGCTACCGCCGATCTCGAATATCACGTCCAGCCGCTCAGCACCGACCGGCCAGGCGAGCCGCTGCATCGTTATCCTGCCGTGACTGTCTCTGTCTGCAACCTCCGGCCGGAAAGTCGCGGCACGGTGCATATAACGACACGTGATGCCTCGGCCGCCCCTGAAATTCGTCCCAATTATCTTTCGACCCCGGGCGACCGGCTGCTCGCGGCAAATTCGATCCGTCATGCGCGCAGCCTGATGGAAACGAAGGCTATCTCCCGTTTTCGACCGCAGGAGATGCTGCCGGGCCGGGAATATCAGAGCGATGACGAGTTGATCCGGCGTGCAGGTGATATCGCCACCACGATCTTTCATCCTGTCGGCACCTGCAGGATGGGAAGCGATCCGATGGCGGTGGTGGATGCAAAGCTGCGCGTGCACGGGCTTGAGAAGCTGCGCGTCGTCGATGCCTCGATCATGCCGACGATCGTGTCCGGCAATACGAACTCCCCGGTGATCATGATTGCGGAAAAGGCAGCGGAGATGGTGCTGAGGATGCAATAGCCGGACGATGTTTTCTTCCATCCGACTAGACGTCCGGGAGCATCTACGGGTACCCCAGATGTTCAAGTTCAGCGCTATGCCAATGGTCAACGTGCCGCACACATCTGTCGAAATGCAGGCCTTTTTCAAGTCCCTGTGTGATCAGGCCCCCGCAACCACGCCATAGTAGCCAAATCTACGATACACTGCGCGAGAGCGCCATAATCAACCCCGCTAAATCCCCGTTAGAAAATACAAAATCTAAAATCGACAGGTGCAAAGCCGCAGCAGGGCGGCGCGATGCGTCGTGTGTAGTATGCGCAAGATCCCGACGGCTTGCGCAAGCCGGCAGGAGAGGTCCGCCGGCGATGGGCCTAGGTTCAGTGTACCCATCCGGATTGGATGAGGTCGTAACAAACAGGAACCACCCATGTCAGCCTACCTCGTTGTCGATCTCGACATTCAAGACCATGATGCAATTGCCGATTACCGCTCCAATGCCCTGCCGCTCGTCGCCGAAGCCGGCGGCCGGCTCATTGCCCTTGATGATGCCCCGCTCCAGCTCGAAGGCTGGGAGGCGACGAACATGCTGATCATCGAATTCCCCGACATGCAGGCAATCCGCGATCTTTTCGCCTCGCCGGCCTATGCGCCTCTCGCAAGGCAAAGACAGTCTGCGGCGGCTTCGCGGATCATCGCCCTGCGCGGCTTCGAGCCGGCGTGACGATCGTCTGCGGCTGCGCGCCGCCTGAGCATCGCAACTTCAAAAAAGGATCAATCCGATGAGCAATATCGCAAACAAGATCGTTCTCGTCACGGGCGCCAGCAGCGGCATCGGCGAGGCGACAGCGCGCGCCCTTGCCAAGGCCGGCGCCGTCGTCGTGCTCGGCGCACGGCGCACCGAGCGCCTCGAAACGCTGGCGGCCGAGATCACTGCTGCCGGCGGCAAGGCGCTCTACCGAAGCCTCGACGTTACGTCTCGCGCGGATGTCCAGGCCTTTGCCGATGCCGCGCTTGAGGCTTTCGGCCGCATTGATGTCATCGTCAACAATGCCGGCGTCATGCCGCTTTCGCCGATGGCATCGCTGAAGGTGGACGAGTGGGACCGGATGGTCGATGTCAACATCAAGGGCGTGCTTTATGGCATCGCCGCCGTGTTGCCGGCCATGAACCGGCAGGGTGCCGGGCAGGTGATCAATGTCTCCTCCGTCGGCGGCCTCAGCGTTTCGCCGACGGCCGCCGTCTATTGCGCCACCAAATATGCGGTGCGGGCGATTTCCGACGGGCTGCGGCAGGAGAACGACCGGCTCCGGGTGACCTGCGTCTATCCGGGCGTCGAGATCACCGATCCCGTCGCCGCCGAAGCGATGGTCGCCTATCGCCGGATCGCCCTGAAGCCGGAGACAATCGCCGAGGCGATCGTCCATGTGATCGGCCAGCCCGAGGATGTCGATAGCAGCGAAATCGTCATCCGGCCCACCGCCAGCATATGAGCGGAGGCTGGGATGGCAAACGGTTTTGGAGTTGCAACGGCGAGCCGTACCGCGATGCTGCTTGGCATGGCTCCTGCCCAGGAAGGATATTCCCCGATGAAAACGACCGCACCAGACCAGACGCATCCCTATGCCGGCATGTGGATCACCGCGGACGGCCTCATTCGCCACAACCTGCTGCCGAACGGCCGTTATGACGAGGCGCGTGGCCGCCGGGAAAGCGCCTATCAAGGGCGATACGAGGTTCGCGGCAATCACATCGACTATTGGGACGATACCGGTTTTACTGCCGATGGCGACTTCATCGACGGGGTGCTTCATCATGCCGGCATGATCCTCTACCGTGACGGGAGGACGCCGGAATAGCCAGAAAGTCTTGGTTCTTTCCTTTTCCGTGGCGCTGGATATCCTTGATTCCGGCGCCACATTGGCATGAGGCCAACTATGGGGTGGGAGGTGACATGGCTTTGGACGAACCCTGCCTGCCCGTCCCCGAGCGGACCTCTCCCGTCGGGCTCGAAGACTATATCAGCGGAAACACGCTGATTAGCGGCGACGGGCCGGCGTGGAGGGACGTCTTCGTACAGGTGCTGTCGCGCCACCGTGTTCAGCATCCCTTCCTGGTGCCCGCCGTGGCCGAGCCGCTCATTGTCTGGATCATGTCCGGCCGTGCGGTTGTCGAGGAGCGGGATCTCGGCGGCGAATGGATGGCAAACCGCGTCGAGGTCGGCGATTTCTTCCTGACCTGCTCGCCGGTTCCCTATGAAATGCGCTGGCAGGCCGATGGCGATCAATCCTTTCGCGTGATGCACCTTTACGTTTCCGTGCCGCTGTTTGAGCGGGTCGTCGAGGCGATGTTCGGCAAGGACGGCGGGAACGTGACGCTGAAGGAGGTGTCGGGCGGCCGCGACGCGACGCTTTCGCATATCCTCGGTCTCCTCCACGAGGAACTGGCAGCCGATGGCGGTGGCAGCCCGCTTTACGTCGAAGGGCTGGCCCAAAGCCTTGCCGTCCATCTCGTGCGCCACTATGCGGTCGCCAATACCGAGATGCGTGCGCAGAACGCCTTGCCCGGCACAAAGCTCAGGCGCGCGATCGCTTTCATGGAGAACCGGCTGGAAGAACCGTTCGACCTCGGCCGCCTGGCGCAGGAGGTCGGCATCAGCGAATTCCACTTCAGCCGGCTGTTCAAGAAAGCGACCGGTCTTCCCCCCTCGCACTATTTCATCCGGCAGCGGGTCGCCAAGGCCCAGCAACTGCTGCAGGAGACCGAAGCCAGCATCATCGAGATCGGCCTTTCGGTGGGCTATTCAAGCCCCAGCCATTTCGCCCAGATTTTCCGCCGCGAAACGGGGCTCTCGCCGAGCGACTATCGGAGGGGGTAGGCTCAGTTGGCGTCGTGAGTAGAAAATGGAGCAAGATCCCGATAGCCGTGGCAAGCCGCCGAGGGAGGGATCCGTCCGGATTTCTTAGAGTTCTTCTTGTCGAAAGCGAACATCTCTCCACCTCCGGAGCGCTTTTCAAGCAACAAGGAGACAGATCATGACGAATATCAACGGCAAAGTCGCACTGGTCACCGGTGCATCGAGCGGCATTGGCGCAGCAACGGCACTTGCCCTCGCCGCCGCCGGTGTAAAGGTCGGCATCGCCGCACGGCGCACCGATCGTCTGGAAGAGCTGAAGGCTGAAATCATAAAAAAGGGTGGCGAAGCCCTGGCCATCGAGATGGACGTCGTCGATCCGGCTTCCATCGAAGCAGGCGTGAAGAAGCTGGTCGATGCCTCTGGCTCGATCGACATTCTTTTCAACAATGCCGGCCTGATGCCGCTTTCCGACATCGACCAGTTCAAGACGACCGAATGGCTTCGCATGGTCGACGTCAACGTGAAGGGCCTCTTGAACACGACGGCGGCCGTGCTGCCGCAGATGATCAAGCAGCATTCTGGCCACATCTTCAACACTTCCTCGATCGCCGGCCGCAAAGTCTTCAAGGGACTGTCGGTCTATTGCGCGACAAAGCATGCAGTGACCGCTTTCTCCGACGGCCTGCGCATGGAGGTCGGCCAGAAGCACAACATCCGCGTCACCTGCATCCAGCCCGGCGCGGTCGCGACCGAACTTTATGACCAGATCACCGATCCAGGCTACCGCCAGCAGATGGACGATCTCGCCAAGCAGATGACCTTCCTCCAAAGTGCCGACGTGGCCGACACGATCGTGTTTGCGGCTCAGGCGCCGGCCCACGTCAACGTGGCCGAGCTCTTCGTCCTGCCGGTCGAACAGGGCTGGTAAGCATCCATCACCAACATCGTGATGTCGGCCTTCCCGTGAGGAACGGGGAGGCCGAGGATCAGGGAGTTTCCCATGAAGGAAGTACCTGCCTCCGGGGCCTTTCGTCAGCTTGAACCGGGTCCGATCGTGCTCGTGACGACCAGCCATGAAGGCACACCCAACGTCATGACGATGGGGTTCCACATGATGATCCAGCATGCACCGCCGCTGATCGGCTGCGTCATCGGTCCCTGGGATCATAGCTACCGCGCTTTGAGAGCGACCGGCGAATGCGTGATCGCCGTCCCGACAATCGATCTTGCAAGGGCGGTCGTCGATATCGGCAATTGCTCGGGTGACACGGTCGACAAGTTCGAGCGTTTCGGCCTGACGCCGCAGCCGGCACGGGCCGTCTCGGCGCCGCTGATCACGGAATGCATTGCAAACATCGAATGCAGGGTGGTCGATACCAGCCTTGTCGAGGCCTATAACCTCTTCATCCTGGAGGCCGAACGGCTGTGGATCGACACGGACCGTAAGGAGCGGCGGACCCTCCATCATCGCGGCGACGGTGATTTCGCCGTCGATGGCGATGTGCTCGATCTCAGCGAGTATATGGTCAAATGGCGTCACCTTCCAAGGTGACGCCATCTGCATTTGACGGTATGGTCCGTTGTTTCCGCGACCGTCCCGCGAAGTCGCACTCCGGTCTCATGGCTTGGAACCAGGTTGGGGGTGTGACAATGCGAAGGATGTCGCCGGAGACACTCGTCCTCGGACGGTGACCTTTGGCTTATGCCAAGGCGCATATTCGGCAGCTGCGCGCCAAGATACCGCCAGGGGCATGATGAGAGCATTAGCTCTTGTTTGTGGCCTTGCGCCGACCTGATGGGGAATGAGGCTGTTCACCTTTATCGGTTGGGACTAAATTTGCCGCAGAGCAGCCACGCGAATCTTGCAACCCGAGCAGGCTCATTGCCTGCCTTTGATCGTGAGCAAAAGTGATGTCGGAAGCGAACGCTACTGTCTTGGTCATCGACGACGATCCCGCTCTGCGAGCCTCGATCGGACGGCTGTTGCGATCGCTCGACCTGGATGCTCGGCTCTTTGCGTCCGTCTCAGAGTTTCTCGAGATGGACCTGCCGAACTGTCCCACTTGCCTGGTACTCGACGTCAGATTGCCGGGGCGAAGCGGCCTCGATCTTCAACGTCAGCTGGCCATGACGAGCCAGGAGATCCCAATCATCTTCATCACAGGCCATGGCGATATTTCCATGTCGGTGCAGGCGATGAAGGGCGGCGCCATTGAGTTCCTGACCAAGCCGTTCCGGGATCAGGAACTCCTCGACGCCATTCAGCTCGGTCTCTCTCGCGATCGTGCCCGGCGGAAGGATGAAGAGGCTCTGGTCGCTCTCAGGGAGCGCTTCGCGTTGCTGAGCCCCAGGGAGCGCGAGATCATGATTCAAGTCGTGCAGGGCCGCCTCAACAAGCAGATTGCGGGGGATATCGGCATCGCCGAAGCGACGGTGAAGGTACACCGCAGCCGTCTGATGCAAAAGATGAACGCCCATTCCCTTCTTGCACTCGGCCGAATGGCCGAAAAGCTGCAACTGGTGCCCGCGTTGCCGCAACACTGCTGAGCCGAAGCCGCACTGAACGGCAGTGGTGTGTTCTTTTGGGATTCGACCTGCCGTTCTTCGCGTGTAATCCAAAGTTCAGGGCAATAGAACCATCGTGCTATTCGGCGCCACCTGCGCACAATAGCTCGCGGCATCTCAAATCATCAAACTCCACGTTACCCCGTCGACCAGCCTCTTGTGCTGCCAGTCGGAGTGCCAGGCAGCGCAAAGCTGCCATCGGCCGCAGACACAACGCTGGAGAGCAACGATGCCAAGAACAGTCGCAGATCAATTTGTCGAGTTCCTCGTTGCGGCGGGGGTCAAACGCGTATACGGCATTGTCGGTGACAGCCTCAACGGCCTGACAGACGCCATCCGGCGTCAGGGCAAAATCGAATGGGTGCACGTTCGGCACGAAGAAGTTGCTGCCTTCGCCGCTGGTGCCGAGGCGCATCTGACCGGTGAACTCGCTGTCTGCGCTGGAAGCTGCGGACCAGGAAACCTGCACCTCATCAACGGGCTCTTCGATTGCCATCGCTCGCGCGTACCGGTGCTTGCGATCGCGGCGCATATTCCTTCAGCGGAAATCGGCTCGGGCTTTTTCCAGGAAACGCATCCGGAGACGCTGTTCAAGGAGTGCAGCCATTACTGCGAACTCGTCTCCACGGCAAACCAGATGCCGCGCTCACTCGAGACCGCCATCCGGCAAGCGGTCGGCAATCGCGGCGTATCAGTGATCGTCATGCCCGGCGACGTATCGCTGCAAGCGGCGTCCGATGCGCCGGCGCCAAAGATCGACGCTCTGTTGCCGCGGCCGCCCGTCGTTACGCCAGCAAATCCGGAGCTCGACCGGCTTGCCGCCCTGCTGAACGGCGACGGCCGTGTGACGATCCTGTGCGGCTCGGGTTGCCAGGGTGCCCACGACGAATTGCTGGCGCTAGGTGCGCGCCTCAAAGCACCGATGGTCCACGCGCTGCGCGGCAAAGAGCATGTCGAGTGGGATAATCCCTACGATGTCGGCATGACCGGCCTCATCGGCTTCTCATCGGGCTATTACGCCATGCTCGATTGCGACATCCTTCTGATGCTCGGGACAGATTTCCCCTATCGGCAATTCTATCCGCGGGGAAGCGGCGTGCGCATCGCGCAAGTCGATATCCGGCCGGAGAATTTGGGCCGTCGCGCTGCGGTCGATCTCGGTGTCGTTGGCGATGTCAAGGCGACCCTTACGGCCTTGTTGCCCCTTCTCGACGAGAAGCGCGATGGCTCTCATCTGGCCCAAGCCCGCCAGCACTACACCAAAGCGCGCAAACAGCTCGACGATCTGGCAACCGGCAAGCCCGGCGGACGAGTGCTGCACCCGCAACAAATTGTCAAGGCGCTGAGCGACCAGGCTGCGGCCGACACGGTCTTTACCTGCGACGTCGGCCTCCCGACCGTATGGGCGGCACGCCATCTTGCGATGAACGGCAAGCGGCGGCTTGTCGGGTCCTTTTGGCACGGGTCCATGGCCAACGCCATGGCTCAGGCCATTGGCGCGCAATCGGCCTTTCCCAAGCGACAGGTTGTCTCACTGTCGGGTGACGGCGGCTTCACCATGCTAATGGGCGATCTCCTCAGCCTTGCGCAGCTCGAGCTGCCGGTGAAGGTCGTCGTCTTCAACAATGGTGCGCTCGGTTTCATTGAGCTCGAGCAGAAATCGACCGGATTCCTTAGCTTCGGGACCGACTTCAAGAACCCGAATTTCGCCGCGATGGCGGAAGCCGTCGGCATCCGCGGAATCCGGATCCAAAGCCCAGACGACGTGGAAGAAGGCGTCGCCGCGGCGCTGGCGCATCCCGGACCAGTGTTGATAGACGCGGTTGTAAGCCGAACCGAGCTCGCAATGCCACCGTCGGTGACCGTCGAAATGGCGAAAGGCTTCACGCTCTACATGCTGCAAGCGGTCATGAGCGGGAAGGCCGATGAGCTCGTCGATCTCGCGAAATCCAATCTCTGGCGTTAGGGGCTCGCCATGGACGTTACCGCGCTGCTCCTGTCACGGCTCCAGTTCGCCTTCACCGTGTCGTTTCACATCATCTTTCCGTCCTTCACGATCGGCCTTGCGGCCTGGCTTACCGTGCTCGAAGCCCTTCACGTCGCGACCGGACGTCCCGCCTATCGTGTTGTCTTTGAATTCTGGCTGAAAATATTTGGCATCGCCTTCGGGCTCGGCGTCGTTTCCGGCATCGTGATGGCCTTCGAGTTCGGTACCAACTGGAGCGAGCTCTCGCGCATGTCGGGGCCGATCCAGGGGCCGCTGCTCACCTATGAAACCTTCACCGCCTTTGCGCTCGAGGCGAGCTTCTTCGGTGTCCTGCTGTTCGGGCGGGAAAGGGTTTCGCCATGGTTCTATCTCTTTTCGACCGCGATGGTCGCGCTCGGTACGACGCTCTCCGCATTCTGGATCATGGTCAACAACAGCTGGATGCAGGTGCCGGTCGGCTATGTCGTCGAGAACGGCATTTTTGTTCCGAGCGATTGGGCCAAGATCATCTTCAGCCCCGTTGTTTGGGTGCGCTTTCCACACATGCTTCTTGCTTCCTACCTCACCGGCGCCTTCTGCGTCGCCGCGACCGGGGCATGGTACCTGCTGCGTCGGGTATTCGAGGCCGAGGCCCGCATCATGTTGCAAATGGGCCTGTACCTCGCCGCCGTCCTCATCCCTGTGCAGCTGTTCTTCGGCCATCTGACCGGCGACTACGTCCACGACGAGCAGCCGGCGAAATTTGCAGCGATCGAGGGCCGTTGGCACGACGAACAGCCAGCCAGCGAAGTGCTGATCGCGCTTCCCGACGAAAGCGCCGAAACCAATCATTACGCGATCAGCATTCCTGTCCTCGGCAGTCTCATCGGTAGCATGAGCTTCACGTCGAAGGAACTCGGCTTGACCCGTTTCCCGCCACAGGATCGACCGCCGGTGCTCATTCCCTTCTTCGCGTTTCGCATCATGGTCGGCTGCGGAATGATCATGCTGGCTCTCGCCTGGCTCGGCACCTATTTGAGCCTGAAGGGCCGCATCGAGCAAAACCGCATTTTTCTCTGGTGCACATTCCTCAGCTTTCCCTTGCCGTACGCTGCGATTTTGACGGGCTGGTTCACCGCTGAAGTCGGGCGGCAGCCCTGGACGGTCTATGGCCTTCTGCGAACCGCCGACGCAATGACACCGTTCCTCACGACGCGCGCAGCCACCCTGTCGCTCATCGTGTTCTGCACTGTCTACACTCTGATCTTCCTTTTCGGCGTCTTTTACATCTACGCGCTTTTGCGCGCCGGCCCCGCGGGGCAGCTCGTCTTGCCGCCCGCCGATGCGACCCCCAACCGCCCGATGTCCGTCGTCAAGCATGCGGCGGCACCCCATCAGCCCACTGCCGGAGAATAGAGATGGTGATTTTCTGGGTAGCTGTCCTTGCGATCAGCACATTGCTTTACGTGCTTCTCGACGGGCTTGATCTTGGCGTCGGCATCATCTTCGGCCTTACCCGCGACAAGGCGAAGCGAGATGTCATGATGACCGCAGTAACGCCGATTTGGGACGGCAACGAGACCTGGCTGATCGTCACGGGCGTCGTCCTCTGGGGCGCCTTTCCGCTCGTCTATGCGACCCTTCTGTCTGCTTTTTATCTGCCGCTTATCATCATGCTCGCGGGACTGATCCTGCGTGGCGTCGCCTTCGAATTTCGGCACAAGGCGAAACGGATGCGCTGGCTCTGGGATTGGAGTTTCGCTGGCGGTTCATTCGTCGCCGCATTTGTCCAGGGCCTTACCGTCGGCGCCCTGGTGGAAGGCTTGCCGATCGCCAATGGTCACTATGTCGGCGGGGACTTCGGCTGGCTCAGCCCCTTCGCGGTGCTCTGCGGGATCGGCCTCTGCATCGGCTACATGCTGCTTGGCACCACCTGGCTCGTCCGGAAGTGCGAAGCGGATGTGAGGGAGATTGCCTATCGTCAGATCCCTGTTCTCTCGATCGCACTGCTCGTTTTCCTGGTCGTCGTGTTCGTCTTTGCCCTTGTTGAAGATCTGCCGGTCATGGGTCGCTGGCTGGAGCGGCCGTATCTACTCTTCTTTCCGGCGGCCGGTGCAGCCGCCGCCGTCGCTCTGGCAGCCAGCGCCCGCCAGCGGCGGGACAAGCCACCGTTCCTCATGGTCGTCCTTATCTTCGTGGCCGCATTCGGCACGCTGGCGATCTCGTTCTGGCCCTACATGGTCCCGTTCGCGATCACGATCGAAGCGGCTGCCGCACCACATGCAAGCCTCGCCTTCATGTTCTGGGGTGCGGGCCTCTTCGTCTTCCCGCTCATGCTGCTCTACACGGCCATCAATTACAGGGTTTTCAGAGGCAAGGTCCGCCAATGACCGGGCAACACCAATCGTCAACTGAAAGTAAAGGAGTTACAAATGCGGATCGGGCTCTTCATCCCCTGTTACATCGACGCCTTCTTCCCGGAGGTTGGCATCGCCACGCTCGAACTGCTTGAGCGGCTCGGCCATGACGTCGAGTACCCGCGCGACCAGACCTGTTGCGGCCAGCCGATGGCCAATAGCGGTTTCAATGCCGAATGCATCGATGCCGAGGCGCTGTTCGTGCGCAACTTCTCGGGCTTCGACTACATCGTGGGGCCTTCGGGCAGTTGCGTCCACCACATCCGCGACAATTTTGACGCTGCCGAGCAGACCGACGAAGTGAAGGAGGTCCGCGCCCGGACCTTCGAGCTGGTCGAATTCCTGCATGATATCGAGAAGGTCGAGGCCTTTCCCTGGGCTCGCTTCCCGCATCGCGTCGGTCTGCACAATAGCTGCGGCACGCTGCGCCGGCTCGGACACGCGAAACCTTCGGAACTGCACGAACCATTCTTTTCCAAGCCGATGGATCTCCTCTCGAAAGTCGATGCGATCGAGTTCGCCTCGCCGGCGCGGCCCGACGAGTGTTGCGGCTTCGGCGGTACCTTCTCGGTCTTCGAAGAAGTCGTGTCCACCAAGATGGGCTACGACAAGGTCAGCGACCACGCCCGGGCCGGCGCCGAATACATCGTCTCGGCCGACTCATCCTGCCTGATGCATCAGAAGGGCTGCGCCGAACGCATCGGCGTCCCGGTCAAATTCATCCACATTGCCCAGATCCTGAATGGAGCCCTCGCATGAACAGCCATTCTCGCACGCCGGACGATAAGAATGTCATGCTGCATCCGGAGCTGCTGGCCGATGACGATCCCGATGCCATCATCCGCGACGGCCGACGCCTCGATCACGCCGAGGGCACGTCGAAGCCACTGCGGTCACTGCCCGAGCCACAGCCGCGCGGGGCGAGGATCCGCGGCAACCGGCCGGTCAACCAGGCAGAGGCCGCCGGACGTTTCATCGCTGCGACCGAGCACCAGAAGATGCATGACGAGCGGCTCTGGGACCTTCGCCAGAAGCGCGACAGCGAGATGCACGGCATGCCCGAGTGGGAAGAGCTCCGATCGCTCGCCTCGGCGATCAAAGAGCACACGCTCACCCATCTCGATGAATATCTCGACCAGTTCGAGACCAACGCTCGAGCAAATGGAATTCACGTCCATTGGGCCCGCGATGCTGCCGAGCACAATCGGATCGTGCGCGGCATCCTGAAAGACCACGGCGCCAAATCGCTGATCAAGAGCAAGTCGATGCTGACCGAAGAGTGCGGCTTGCGGCCTTACCTGGCCTCGGCCGGGATCGAGGTGATCGAGACGGACCTCGGCGAGCGCATCCAGCAGCTCGATGACGAAGATCCGAGCCATGTCGTGGTGCCTGCCGTTCACAAGCTGCGCACGGATGTGGCCGATGTATTTTCACGCACAATCGGCACCGACCCCGAAAACAGCGATGTTCGTTACCTGGCCGAAGCGCAGCGGGAAGCAACCCGGCCGCTGATCCTGAATGCTGACGCTGGCATGACCGGCGCCAACTTCGTGGTCGCCGAGACCGGGACCTTCGTCGTCTGCACCAATGAGGGCAATGCCGATCTGTCGTCCAATGTCCCAAAACTGCATATAGCCTCGATCGGCATCGAAAAGATCATTCCCCGGCTGGAGCATCTGGCGGTGCTCGTGCGCATGCTGTCGCGCAGCGCGCTTGGCTCGCCGATGACGCAGTATACATCGCATTTCCGTGGACCGCGCGCCGGCGGCGAGATGCATGTCGTGCTCGTCGACAATGGCCGGTCCGATCGGCTCGGCCTCGAGAAGTTCTGGACCTCGCTCAAATGCATCCGCTGTGGTGCCTGCATGAACACCTGTCCGGTCTACCGGCGCAGCGGCGGCCTGAGCTACGGCGCCACCTATTCCGGTCCGATCGGCCTCATTATCGATCCGACCTTCAATGCGCGAAAATACAGCAACTTGCCGTTCGCCTCCTCGCTCAACGGCAGCTGCACCAATGTCTGCCCGGTGAAGATCAACATCCACGAGCAGATCTACGCCTGGCGACAAGTGCTGGTCAGGGAGCATGAGGTCCCGTTCGTGAAGAAGGCGGCGATGAAGGCTGCCGGCGCGTTGCTGTCGCAGCCAGCCGCCTACCGTGCCGCCGTCGCCACGGCCGAGACCGCGCTCGCCCATCTGCCGCGCTTCGCCATCTACAACGGCCTCAATGCCTGGGGAAAACATCGCGAGGTGCCGCACCCGAGCAAGCAAACCTTTCACAGCTGGTACCACGCAAACCGGGGAGCAAAGGGATGAGCAGCCGCGATGATATCCTGGCTTCAATCCGGGCCAACCTGCCCCGCATCGACCGACCGCTTCCAAGCGTACTGCTGTTTGACGATGCCCCGCCGGCGTCACTGCTCGATGCCTTCAGGGCCAATCTGCTCCGTATGGGCGGCCTGTTCCTGGATCCGCCGGCCTCCGGCGACATCATGGCGCCGGTTCGGACGAAGATCGTGGACGCCAAGATCGTGTGCTCAACCGTGCCGGAGCTGCCGGGCAATCGCGACATCGCCGGCGCAGAAGCACCACAGGACCTTGCGGATGTCGACTACGCCATCGTTCGGGCGTCCTTCGCGGTCGCGGAGACTGGCTCCGTCCTGCTGAGCGATGTCGACCTCCGGCTCAACGCGGTAGCCTATCTCGCGCAGCACCTGATCGTGCTGCTCGATCCCGCCGACATCGTCGTCAATCTGCACCACGCTTATCGGCGCGCTGAATTCCGTGAGCGGCACTACGCCTGCTTCCACACTGGCCCGTCCGCGACAGCCGACATCGAAGGAGTGCTCATTCACGGCGCCCAGGGTGTGCGCTCGCTTTCCGTCCTGCCGCTTGCCCGACCAAGCGCCACCCCAGACCACTGAACTGCAGGAGTCACATGATACCGGTCACCAAAACCGAAGTGCCCTGACGCTGCCTTACCGGACCCCGGTGCGCCCCAAGGAATTGGCGCACCGTCAAGGCTGTGCCCCCACTTTTCGCGAGACCCGTCTAGACCTGCGTATAGATGTGCGGACGCTTCCCCGGTCGTAGCTTTGTCATCGCATTCATCGGCACAGAGGCAAGGCCCAGCCAAGCGCGCCAATGCCGGGCACGACGCAAGTCATGAGCAAAGAAGAGAATTCAACCCCGATGCAGGAGCTACTGTCATGAGTAAACGAGTTGCCGATTTGATCATCGAAACGCTGCAATCGGCCGGTGTGAAGACCTGTTACGGAGTGGTCGGCGACACGCTGAACCAGATCGCTCACTCAATCGATCGCAGTGAGATCGATTGGGTCCATGTGCGGCATGAAGAAGCTGGCGCCTTCGCAGCAGGGGCCGAAGCGCAGCTCACTGGTCATCTCACGGCCTGCGCAGGCACCTGTGGACCCGGCAGTCTCCACTTTATCAACGGCCTCTATGAAGCCAATCGCAACCGCGCGCCGATCATCATGATCGCAACTCAGATTGAGCGCCAGGATTTGGGGTTCGAATCGATCCAGGAAATCAATTTCGATGATGTCTTCAAGGGCTGCAGCGTCTATTGCGAGATGATCGTTACGCCGGAGCAGGCCCGCCGCAAGACGGTTGCGGCCTGCCAGGCAGCTTTGACGAGACGCGGGGTGGCCGTGCTCGTCGTGCCAGCGGACATCGCGAATGCCGCCTCGCACGACGAGCCTCCTTATGCTGTCCATGCGCGGCGCCCGCTCATTCGCCCGAATGATGCCGACCTCGATGAAATCGCGGGCATTCTGAACACGAGCGACGCGATTACGATTTACGCGGGCGCGGGTTGCGCCGGTGCGCACGACGAGGTGGTCGCAACGGCGGCGCGGTTGAGGGCGCCGATGGCCCACACGTCTCGCGGAAAGGACTTCCTCGAATATGACAATCCATACAATGTCGGGATGACCGGCATCATCGGCGGGCCGGCAGGCTATCATGCCATTCGCAACTGCGACACGCTGCTTTTGCTGGGGGCCGATTTCGCCTGGACCCAGTTCTATCCGGATGGAGCGACGATCATCCAGATCGATGCCGATCCAACGCATATCGGCCGGCGACATCCGGTGGCGATCGGGACGGTCGGCGATATCAAGACGACCTTGGAGGCTCTGCTGCCGCGCCTCGAGCAACACGACGACAACGCGTTTCTGGCAACCTATGTGGAGCGTCATCGTAAGGACGTGGCAACGGCAAAGGCCGAAACCGTGTCGGGTCCGGACTCCGCCATCTCAGGCACTTACCTTACCAAAATTATCAACACGTACGCGGCCGATGATGCATTGTTTGCGGCCGATGATGGCACGGCGGCGGTCTGGATGCTTCGCCACATCGATACCGGCGGCAAGCGCAGAACCTTTGCCAGCTTGCTGCATGGCACCATGGCCAGTGGAATGGCGTCCTCGCTCGGCCTGCAGAAGTGCCAGCCTGACCGACAGGTAGTTTGCCTGGCTGGCGATGGCGGGTTCGCCATGCTGCTTGGCGATCTACTGACGACAGTCCAGGAAAATCTGCCGGTCAAGATCGTCGTCTACGACAACGGCAAGCTCGGGTTCGTCGATATCGAGCAGAAGGCGGCTGGCTTGGAGCCGTTATTCACGGATTTGAAGAACCCGAACTTCGGCGAGGTTGCGAAGGCCGTCGGCCTTTGGGGGCACATGGTCACGAAGGCCGGTGAAGTGGAGGACGCCGTCCGAACCTGGCTTTCCCAGCCAGGCCCTGCGCTCCTGCATGTGAAAGTGAAACCGATGGAGTTGGTGACGCCACCTTCGCCGTTCGTTTCGCCGGAGGCGGTCGTCGGGATGGCAGTCTACTCCGCCAGAGCAATGCTGCACGGAAAGGGGCACGATGTTTGGGAGATGATCGTGGAGAACATCCCGTGATCAGCCGAGCTGGAGACACGTTCCTGATGCTCGCTTCCGAACACAAGCGGATACGGCGATGACTGGCTCTGTGCTCAGTGGTTTTCGTCTCCTGCAGTCGAGCACGGCCGCAATGTTGCGGCCGCTCGAGGGGGCTCTACGGGCCGCGGGTCCGTCGCTGCTGTTTGGATTCCGGCTGTGGGTTTCGGTGTCTCTTGCATTCTACGCCGCGTTCTGGCTTCAGCTCAGTAACCCATTCTGGGCCGGAGCCTCGGCGGCGATCGTGTGTCAGCCCCAACTCGGCGCCTCTTTGCGCAAGGGCTGGTTCCGAATGCTCGGTACCTTCGTCGGTGCTGTCGTGAGCGTGGTTCTGATTGCCTGCTTTCCGCAGGATCGCGTGCTGTTTCTCGTCGCTTTGGCATTGTGGGCAGCGGCTTGCGCCTTCGTCGCCACGCTCTTGCGCAACTTCGCGTCCTATGCCGCATCATTGGCCGGCTATACGGCGGCGATTATCGCCGGCGACTTGCTCGGCACTGTTGGTGGTGTTGATGCAAACGCGGCCTTCATGCTTGCCGTCACCCGCGCCACGGAGATCTGCCTTGGCATTGGCTGCGCTGGCATCGTTCTCGCCGGAACCGACTTCGGCGGCGCTCGCCGCCGGCTCGCGACACTGTTTGCAGAGTTGGCAGGCGACGTCACGGCCGGTCTTACCGGGACTTTGGCGACAGGGACGACGGGGACGGAGTTTCGTGACATGCAAACGGTTCAGCGCGAACTCGACCGCCGTGTCATCGCGCTCGACCCGATCGTCGATCAGGCGCTGGGGGAGTCTTCTGAGATCCGGTATTACGCGCCGGTGTTGCAGCGGGCAGTGGAAGGCCTGTTTTCTGCCCTGGTCGGCTGGCACGCGGTCGCCAGCCACTTGGCGACGCTACCCCACAATGAGCCGCATCAAGAAGCGGCCGCCGTCCTCAAAAATCTTCCACAGGAGCTGCGATCTGCGCCAGAACCTGGCGCGGCGGCGCGTTGGCTGGCCGGCCCTGAAGCCGTGCATCGGATCTATCAGACCGCAATACCACCATTGACCGCTTTGCCGGCCGAAACTCCTTCGCTGAGATTGCTCGCCGACAAAACGGCGGAAGCATTCGCCGGCATTGCTCATGCGCTCGACGGGCTTGCCTTACTCGTTGCCGATCCAGCAAGACCTGCTTTGCGTCCAGGCCGGGACCGACTTCACGTGCCCGATTGGTTGCCCGCGCTGGTCAGTGCTGGACGCACTTTCGTGACGATCGTTACTGTTTCACTGTTCTGGGTCGTCACCGGTTGGCCGGGCGGTGGTCTGGCCATGACTTTCGCCGCGATCGCCACCCTCCTGCTCGCACCGCGATTCGAGGAGACCTACGGCGTCGCCGTGCTTTTCGTCATCGCCGCCATTCTCGACCTGATCCTGAGCGCAATCGTCGCCTTCGCAGTGCTGCCGGGGCTACCCACACACACCTTTGTGGCCTTCAGCCTCATCATGGGCGTTTGTCTGGTGCCCATGGGCACTCTGTTAAGAGCAGCCCGGCAACCCTGGCAGGTGGGCCTGCTCACCCCGATGACGATGGTTTTCGTACCAATCCTCCAACCGACCAACCCGGAAACCTACGATACCCTGCAGTTCTATAACATCGCCTTGGCAATCGTTGCTGGTTTGGGTGCCGCAGCGCTGTCGTTTCGTCTCCTGCCGCCGTTGTCGCCGGCATTCCGTGCGCGCCGGCTGTTGACGCTGACCTTGCGCGATCTGCGGCGGCTGGCAAAGCGGCCCACGCAAAGCGATTGGGAACGCCGTGTCATCGGACGCCTTGCGGCGATGCCGAACGAGGTGGCACCACTATTGCGTGCGCAGCTATTGGCGACGCTCTCGGTCGGCAGCGAGATTGTTTACCTGCTGCATTCCGCACACCAGTTCGACCTAGGCGCCAACCTCGGCGCGGCGCTTGAGGCGCTTGCCGAGGGCAGCAGCAAAAGCGCGATTGTCCACCTGTCTCGGTTAGATGAGGTACTCGCCACCGAGCGCGCGCAAGGGCCGGGAACACGGGATGTCCTTCGCGCGCGCGCCGCCATTCTTGGCGTATCGCAGGCGCTAGCAACACACGCCGCTTTTTTCGATGCCGGAGCGCCGCGATGAGGTTCGTCGAGATCGACCTGTTCGGAGTGTATGTCGCGCCGATGTCTTTGATGCTGATCGGCGCGTGGGTCGTGACGGTCGCACTGCGACGGATCGTGGCCCGGTTCGGACTGCTGCAGCATGTCTGGCACCCGGCGCTATTCGTCTTCGCGGTCTACGTGATCGTTCTGTCATTGATCGTCTTAACTGTAGCGTGGTGACCGCGATGTCTGAAATCAAAGCCGAATTGAAGCCCGAAACGGCGAAAGCCGATGGTGAAGCAACGTGGTCCCCCGACATGCTTGCCCGCACGACGCCAAAGCGACGCGCGCGCGTCCTGCCGGTGTTGCTCACTGTCCTTGTTGTCGCGGTCGCGGTTATTCTCGGGCGGGCGATGTGGAAGGCCTATATGGGCGCGCCGTGGACACGCGACGCCGCTGTCCGCGCCTATGTGGCAACGATGGCTCCGGAGGTCGGGGGACGCATCGTCGAGTTAACCGTCCGCGATAACCAGTTCGTGCACAAGGACGACCTGCTGATGGAGATCGATCCGACCAACTATAGGATCGCCGTCAGCCAAGCCGAGGCATCGGTGCAGGCCGCGCGGGCCAACGTGCAGAACATCGACGCGCAGATGGACGTCCAGCAGGCACAGATCCGCGCTAGCCAGGCACAGCTCGATGAGGCGCAGGCAGCCCTCGTGTTTGCCCAAGAGCAGTCCGGACGCTACAAGACGTTGGCGCAGGAGGGTTCGAGCAGCCTTCAGAATGCCCAGCAGTTCACGTCCCAGTTGCATCAGCAGCAGGATGCGGTAAAGACTGCATCGGCAGATCTCAACCTGGCGCAGCGGCAAGTCGAGTCGCTGAAGGCGCAACGCATGAGCGCCGAGGCGACTGTTGCTCAAGCCAAGGCGCAGCTCCAACAAGCGCAGGTGAATCTGGAGCGCACGCGCATTCTTTCCCCAACCGACGGCTACGTGACAAATCTGCTGGCGCATCTCGGTGATTATGCCAATGCCGGCGTGAACAGCATCTCGGTTGTCGACGCCAGTTCCTTTTGGGTCGACGGATATTTCGAGGAAACCACCCTCGCTCCGATCCGCGTCGGCGATCCCGCCGAAATCAAGCTGATGGGCTACAGTCAGATTGTGCACGGCCATGTCGACAGCATCGCCCGAGCAATCGACGTCGCCAACGCCCAACCCGACAATCAAGGCGTTGCGACCGTCAATCCCATCTTCACCTGGGTGCGCCTGGCCCAGCGCATCCCGGTAGCGGTGCACATTGATGAGGTACCGCCAGGCGTTGTCCTGGCGGCCGGCATGACCGCCACCATGCAGATCGATGCATCGAGGCGATCGCCGGGGAAATAGTCGGAAGAACGGTGATGTCATGTCTGGATGTCTGACATCATCCGATCCTTCCAGACTTCAACTAACTCGAACCAGGGACAATGCTGATGACTTCCGCTGATCTGATCCATTCGAGCCAATACCCGGCCACCATCGCCGACCCCGAAGTGAGCCCCGCCTCGCCGTTGGTTGAACGCCTGATCGAGAACGGCCTCGACGTGTGCCTTGCCGATAACGCCGATGCGGCAAGACGGCGCTTGCGTGAAAGGACCACATCCTTCGCCGTTGTCGAACTCGTCTTTTATGACGGAGACGGCATCGATCTCGTACAGGATATCGCGAACAGCTCTCCGCGTTGCCGCACCTTGGTCCATAGCCGCTTCGGCAACCTGGCCAACGCTGTTCAGGCGATCAAGTCCGGTGCTAGCGATGTTCTTCCAAAACCCACCGAAGTCGACTTTGTGATCGGCGTTCTCTTGAACAAGGATCTGCGACAGCCGACGTTCCTGTCGTCTTTCCCGGCTCCCGATCAAGGAGCAAGCGCCGACTCGTCACACACGGGCAACCTGTGGACCACACCATGGCAAACTCGCCCGCGCAGCGGACCCTTTGCGCACGTTCGTCCCAAGTCCAGCAGCACCATACAATCCCGGCTCGCTCGGAAAGTGCAAGTAGTATGCAGATGCCACCGCATTGTGGGCTGGGCCGGAGCGCACTGACTGAAGGAGCTATTGGCTTGAGAAAGGTTTTCCAGAATTACCCGGCGAGATTGTTGTGCGCTGCAAAGAAGATGGGGAACGGGAGAGCTACGTCGGCGCTTGGGGCTTCCTATCAGAGTTGCTTTCGAAGCTTGGCGAGTCCTGCGCTGTCCGCTTACCGTGGCCCTATCGATCATGCATCGAACGCCAAAGCAACCAGTGCTCAATAGCCAAAGGACGGTTTCGCAACTAGCACCAGCGTCGACAGATTGAGAATTGCCGGAAGCGACGCTTGCGATGTCGATCTGACCATATTTTGACAATGGCCGTTTGGCTCACCCTCTCCTCATTGCGCCGTGGCCTCGTGCGGGATCGTTGAGGACCCTCCGGACAACTCTTTAGGCTGCCGTCGGCACAATGTTAAACCACACCGCCATCATAAACGTCGTCACCGATCCGTTCGTCCAGACCGGCGCAGTAGCTGCGGTCGGGGCGTGGGTAACGCGTGTCCTGCTGCGCGGTCACCCGACACGCAGCCTTGTGGGTCAGCTGGTATTCTTTTTAGCGCTCACCGTCCTTCTGCTCTATCATGCAATCGTTCCCTATGAACCCGGCCCCGCGAATGCATCGACGCTGCAGCGGGTGTTCATTGGGATCGCCAAAGTCATATGGTGGACCAATGCCGCGTGGTCCCTGATCAGCCTCGTCCGTGTCTTCCTGATCTTCGAGCGGCAACCACAACAGGGCAGACTTCTTCAAGATCTTGTGGTTGGCATCATTTACGTAGGAGCGATCCTCTCCGTCGTCGCCTACGTCTTCAATGCGCCAGTGGGGACCTTAATTGCTACGTCAGGCGCAGTGGCCATCATGCTCGGCCTTGCGCTGCAGAGTACTCTTGGTGATGTCTTTTCGGGCATCGCGCTCAACCTTGCCAGACCCTACGGCATCGGCGACTGGATTGTCCTCAGCAATGGTATCGAGGGCAAGGTCATCGAGACGAATTGGCGGGCGACACACCTTTTAAGCGGTGCGAACGATCTTGTGGTTGTCCCCAACAGCGACCTCGCGAAGGCGAGGCTGACAAATCTCAGTAGCCCGGAACGAAGTCACGGCGTTACGCTGACGGCCCGGTTCCGTCCGACCGCGCCTCCGTCGGCGATGGCAGATGTCATGCGCTCCGTTCTGCTGAGCAGCAATTCGAGACTGCCTGACCATGAATCCACAGTTGCGGTTGTGTCTCTGGATGCAAGTGCGATTGAACTCGAGCTGAGTTTCAGGGTCGAAGACCTGGCCGCGGTAGCAAAGGCAAAGAGCGAAGTCTTTGACCTGATTTACCGGCATGCAAAAGCGGCGGGTCTGACCCTCTCGTCACCATCAGACGGGCTGGCCGTTGCTGTGGCGCATACCGATGAGCCGCCTTTTGGCCAGCACACGACGCCGCGCCGACTGCTTGATGCGATCGCCTTATTCGCGTCGATGACTGAGGACGAGAAGGAAGCGCTGGCCTCGACGATGAGCCGCCGGACCTTCCGGAAGGGTGAAATCGTGGCAGAGCAGGATGCCGTGTTGAGTTCCCTCATGATCATCCGTAGTGGTGTCGTTGCCGTCATACGACGCGATGGAATACGAGAGACGGAGCTGGGGCGTTTGGCGCCTGGCGACTTTCTCGGCGAAAGCGGCCTTCTGACTGGCTCCGGCGAGCTGGGTACGATCCAAGCTCTCACCTTCGTTGTTACATATGAAATCACGCAGCAGGGGCTGGCGCCATTGATGCAGGACCGTCCGGCGATTGCCGATGAATTAGCCTCGCTACTCTCGAAGCGAAACGCACATGAGCAACTTCGGCTGGGGCGAAGCGACGGGTCAGTTGTTGCAAAAGCGGTGCCCACTCTACGGGCGCGAATCAGGCACCTGTTTGATCTCTGACCTTCGCGCTGATCCGCTCAACGCGCGCACAGTTCAAGAAGGTGAGCGCGAGGTCGATTAGTTTGTCGCCTCGGCGGCTCGTTGCTGTGGGCAGTTCAAAGATCCTGAAACCCTAAGTCGATGCCGGTTCGATTGTCCGCGGCCTCGCCACCTGCTGCCGTGGAGGCGACATCGAGAAGCACCGGTGAGTGCGCTTGCGTCGCGACATCGCAGCCCAAAACGCGAACGTCGTCAGTCGACTCAGCGCGTCAGGCCTCACTGCCACGCCGAACCGCCCCGCGCACCAAACTCACTGCGCCAACCAGATTCTGTGCCGCTCGTAGACCGCGATTCACGTCACACCTGGACGAACGCTCGCCAAAAGACCGCAAGAAGTCGGCACGGACGTCATAGCCGCCGCAGACTTCTCCAAGAAGAAAATGTCGGCTGAGGTCATATTCCAATTCAACCTTCATACCGAAAGATCGGAAAATTAAGCAGGAGAACGCGGATGGCAATCGCAGCCCAGGAAGACAACAAGACCAAGCCTTTGCCGGCTCCGAACAGCGACTTCTACCAGCTTGCCGACGTCCTGACCCATGACGAATTGGCGATGGTCAAGAAGGTGCGGGCCTACATGGAGACCAGGGTCCAGCCGATTATCAACAAATACTGGTGCGACGACGCGTTTCCTTTCGAGCTTCTGCCTTCGTTCAAGGAGCTGGGAATTGGTGGCCTTGGGTACGATGGCTACGGCTGCGCCGGCGGAAGCCAGAAGCTGTTCGGCTTCGTCGCTATGGAGCTGGCTCGCGTCGACGCTTCGTTCTGCACCTTCTTCGGGGTGCATAGCGGCCTGGCAATGGGCTCGATCTATCTCGACGGTTCGCAGGAGCAGAAACAGAAGTGGCTGCCGCCGATGGCGCGCTGGGAAACGATCGGCTGCTTCGGCCTTACCGAGCCCTTGGTCGGTTCGGGGACAAGCGGGGGACTGACCACGACCGCCAAGCGCGAGGGGGACACATGGGTGCTCAATGGACAGAAGCGCTGGATTGGCAACGCGACGTGGTGTGATGTTTCGATCATCTGGGCGCGCGACCTGGCCGATAATCAGGTGAAGGGCTTCATCGTTGAGAACAAGACGACGCCCGGCTTCAGCGTCGAGAAGATCGAGAACAAGATCGCGCTCAAGGTCGTTCAGAACGGTGTCATAACGCTGAACGACGTGCGCGTGCCGGAAGCAAACCGCCTGCAGGGCGGCAATTCGTTCCGCGATACCGCGCGGGTGCTGCGGATGACTCGATATATGGTTGGCTGGGCTGCGACCGGTGTCCAGATGGGCGCGTTCGAGGCAACACTGAAATACACGCAGGAACGGCTGCAGTTCGGCAAGCCGATCGCTTCGTTCCAGATGGTGCAGGATCTCCTTGCCAAGATGCTTGCCAACGTGACTGCGTGCCAGTGCCTGATGGTGCGTCTGGCGCAGATGGATGACGAAGGCAAGCTTGCCGACCACCACGCGTCGCTGGCGAAAGCATTCTGCACGGCAAAGTCACGCGAAACCGTGGCATGGGGCCGCGAGTTGCTCGGCGGAAACGGCATCGTCGCCGACTACAATCTCGCGCGGTTCTTTGCGGATGCCGAGGCGCTCTACTCATACGAAGGCACCTATCAGATGCAGAATCTGATCGTGGGTAAAGCCATCACCGGGCTTGGCGCGTTCGTGTGAGCGCCAGCGAGCCAGGGGGACTGCCTCCTATCCTGGCTCGCGCCTTCCTGACAGGAGATACATCATCATGACTTCGGAAACTGCGGGTTTGACGCTTGACAACGTTCTCTATGGAAAGAAGGGCAACATTGGTTACGTCACGGTGAACCGCCCGACCGTCCTCAACGCCCTGAACACGCCGACGTGGTCGGACTTGAAAGCGGCCTTTGAAGATGCCCGTGGCGACGACACGGTGCGCGGCGTCATTCTCACAGGCGCCGGCGACAAGGCTTTTATAGCTGGCGCCGATATCAGCGAACTTGCGCAGGTATCGGCGGTCGAAGCCGAGCGGTCCAGCCGCTTCGGGCAGGAAGTCCTAAATCTCATCGAGAATCTCGGCAAGCCGGTGATTGCAGCCGTGAACGGCTTCGCGCTGGGCGGCGGCTGTGAGACGGCGATGGCCTGTACCATCAGGATTGCGGTGGAGTCGGCCAGGTTTGGCCAGCCGGAGGTTTCGCTCGGTCTCGTCCCCGGTGGTGGCGGAACGCAACGCCTCCCGCGGCTGGTCGGCAAGGGCCGGGCGCTCCAGCTCATCCTATCCGGAGAAATGATCTCGGCGCAGGAAGCCTATCGCATCGGTCTGGTCAACGAGATCGTTCCGGCGGCCGATCTGATCCGGCGCGCCGAGGCAATCCTTGCGAAAATCGCTGCCAATGCTCCCATTGCCGTCACGTTCGCGCTCGAGGCGGCAAACAAGGGGACGGAAGCGAGCCAGAGCGAAAGCCTGTTGATCGAGGCCGCGTACTTCGGGCTGTGCGCGGCAACCGAGGACAAGCAGGAGGGTACGACCGCCTTCCTCGAAAAGCGCGCACCAAAGTTCCGTGGACGGTGAACATACCCGACGCGCCCGGCAATTCAGAAAGGACAATCCATGGCAAGCGACAACATTTTTTCCGGACTGAAGGTGGTGGACCTGGCGAGCTTTATCGCAGGTCCGGGTGCCGCCGTGATCTTGTCAGACTTCGGCGCTGATGTGATCAAGGTCGAACCGCCCATCGGCGACACCTGGCGAATTGGATACAAGGTTCCGCCCCAGCCAAGGGCTAAGGACAACTATCCCTGGCATCTCAACAATCGGAACAAGCGCGGATTGGCGCTCGATCTGAAATCGCCCGAAGCCAGGGAAGTTTTGCGTCGACTGGTCGAGTGGGCCGACGTTCTGATCGTCAATACGCCGCACCCCGCGCGTGAAAAACTCAAGCTCGGCTATGACGATGTCGCGCCGTGGAATCCGCGCCTGATCTATGCGGATGTGACCGGCTACGGCGACAAGGGACCTGACGCGCAGCTTCCCGGATTTGACATCACGGCGTATTGGGCGCGAAGCGGCCTGCTTTCGTTGACACGAGATGCCGGTGCCCCGCCGACACTGCCGGTGGCCGGCAGCGGCGACCACTCAACGGCGGTCAGCCTCTATTCGGCAATCGTGACCGCACTCTACCGGCGGGAACGCACGGGCAAGGGCTCATACGTCACGACCTCTTTGCTGGCTGCCGGCGTCTGGGCGTGCGCTGTCTCGGCTCAGGCGGCACTTGCCGACGCTGCGTTCTTCCCGTTGCACGATCGCGCCAATCCGCCGAACGCGACGTTCAATGTCTATCGGGCGGCCGATGACACATGGTTTGTCATCGTATTGACGCCCGACAAATGGCCGGCTCTGGCCAATGGCATAGGCCACCCGGATCTCTTGACGGATGCCCGGTTTGCCGACCCTGCAAGGCAGGCCGCGAATTCAGCGCAGCTCACGGCGATCCTGGACCAGACCTTTGCCTCGCAGCCCATGGCGCATTGGCGTGAGGTCTTCGAGCATTCCCATCTGACCTATGGCGTGGTGCTTGCCCCTGGTGAAGTGATCAAGGACCCGCAACTCAAAGCGAACGACATCGTCGTTCCACTCGAAGGCGCTGGTGAAAACCTCAACTTCACGATCAGCAGCCCTCTCCAGATCCATGACGTAGCCAAGGTCCCGGCCACACGGGCACCGGAACTCGGTGAACACAGCGAGGAGATCCTCAACCAACTCGGCTTCAGCCCCAACGAGATCAACGGCCTGCACGCCAGCGGTGCCGTCCCGAAAGCACAAGGGCGAGCCGCATAGAGCGGGGCCGGCACCCCCCAGCCTTGCCGAGTGTTACTGGCCAGACGGAGACGGACGACGATGGATGACATAGTAACTGAATGCTCTGAAGGCAGACTTCGCGTTGAATTGAACCGTCCGAAAAAACTCAACGCGATGACTTCGAGCATGTACACGAAGCTCGCGGATGTCTTCTCTGACGCGGCCAAGGACGAGCGCATACGCGTTGTGCTTTGGCACGGCACGGGAGATTCGTTTAGCGCCGGCAACGATGTGAAGGCCGTTCTGGAAAATCCGCCCGGGGCAGGAGAATCTCCTCAGGCTCGGCTGATGAATGTGATGGTCGATTTCGACAAGCCGCTGATTGCCGCTGTGCGCGGTGCTGCGATCGGCGGCGGAACCACCATGCTGTTGCACTGCGACTTCGTCTACGCAGGCGAAAGCACCAGGTTCCAGATGCCTTTCATCAACCTCGCCGTGGTGCCGGAATTTGGATCAAGCTGCTTGCTTCCACCGACGATCGGGCACATTCGTGCGGCCGAGCTGATTTTGCTGGGGTTGCCGTTTGGTGCCAGCCGCGCTGCAGAGTTGGGATTGGCCAGGCAGGTGGTGCCCGATCAGAACCTGCTGCAGGTCGCAACCGAAACAGCACGGAATCTGGCCGCGAAGCCGGCTGGCGCCCTGCAAGCCTCAAAGCGAGTCCTGAAGCGTTCCTTTCGCGAACAGATCAAGGCGGCAATGAAGGCCGAGAACGAAGCATTCAGCGTGCAGGTTCGTTCTGAGGACGCGAAGGAAGCAATGACGGCCTTCCTGGCGAAGCGCCCACCTGACTTCACCAAAAAGGACAAACCAGTACCGGCCACCTAGGGCCGTTGCCAACCAACGGACATGCAGAGATGCCGCAGGAATACTTCGGCATCGAGGTCCTGAGCTGTGAAAGGAAAGAACCATGACTGACGCTTTGGCGAAGTTGAAACCGACGTCTGGCCGCAACGAGGCGCTTGGCCGACTGTTCGTTCTGGAATTGAGTGGTGGCCGCATTCACTCGATGAGTCCGGACGGCTCCAGCGGGAAGGTTATCGTCGCTGACTGTCACCTTCCCGATGGTATCGCGGTCGATATCGAGGCCGGCCATATCTATTGGACCAACATGGGGGTGCCCAACCTCAACGACGGTTCCATCGAGCGTGCCGACCTTGATGGCAGCAATCGCAAGGTCATCATCCCCCAGGGCATCACGTTCACGCCAAAGCAGCTTCATCTGGAGAAGCGCAGCGCCAAGCTCTACTGGTGCGACCGCGAGGGCATGCGGGTAATGCGCGCAAATCTTGACGGCACGAATGTCGAGACCCTGGTCAAGACCGGCGAAAGCGACGCTGACCGTCGTGACGCCGCGAAGTGGTGCGTCGGCATCACGGTCGATCCCGAGCGCGGGCAAATTTACTGGACACAGAAAGGTGCCGACAATTCGGGCCTCGGCCGCATCTTCCGTGCGGGCATCGACATACCCAATGGCGAGGACGCCGCCAGTCGCACGGACATTGAAGTATGGCTCGACAACCTGCCCGAGCCGATCGACCTCGAACTCGATCTTAAGGGCCGTGTCATCTACTGGACGGACCGGGGTAATCCTCCGCTTGGCAATACGGTCAATCGTACCTCAATCGATGCGCCGGTCAGAAATGGACACGCACCTGAAATCATCGCCAGCGATCTGATGGAAGGCATCGGTATCGCGCTCGACGTTCCCGGCAATCGGATGTTCGTCACCGACCTTGGTGGTTCGCTCTATTCTGCAAGCCTCGATGGCTCCGAGAAGCGTGCGCTTCTCTTCGCCCAAGGCAATCTGTCCGGCGTTGCATACGTCGAAATCCCTTCAAAGGAGAATTGACCATGACTGGCAATAAGCCGATCTCTCAAGTCACCATTATCGGTACGGGCGTCATCGGCGCGAGCTGGGCGGCACTTTTCCTGGCGAAGGGCCTCGACGTCGTGGCGACCGATATCGCCCCGAACGCCGAAGTTTCGTTGAGACGCTTCGTTGACGGCGCCTGGCCCGCGCTCGAAAGACTGGGCCTGACGCCCGGCGCCTCTAAACTGCGACTGGTCTTTACAGCGGACTTGGCAGAGGCCGTCAAGGGTGCTCATCTGGTGCAGGAGAACGGACCCGAGCGGATCGATTTCAAGAAGAAGCTCTATGGGCAGCTCGACGAGCTGCTGCCGCCTGATGTCGTCATCGCGTCGAGTTCGTCCGGCCTGACGATGAGCGAGATCCAGTCCGGTTGCCCGTTTCATCCGGAGCGCTGCGTCATCGCCCATCCATTCAATCCGCCACACTTGATCCCGCTTGTCGAGATCGTCGGCGGTACCAAGACGTCCGAGGAGACGATCCGGCGCGCTTCTGAATTCTATACGGCTCTCGGCAAGCGAACCGTCCGCCTTCACAAAGAGGTGCCGGGACATGTTGCCAACCGGCTGCAAGCTGCCCTTGCCCGGGAGGTCTATCATCTGGTGGGCGAGGGCGTTGTCAGCGTCGCTGACGTCGATACCGCGCTCTGTTGGGGGCCGGGGCTGCGATGGGGGATCATGGGCCAGGTTCTTCTTAACCATCTCGGTGGCGGTCAAGGCGGCATGGAGCATTTCCTGGAGCAATTTACCGGTCCGATGACCGCCTGGTGGAAGGTCCTGGGTTCACCGCAACTGACCCCGGAACTCCAGCAAAAGCTGATCGCAGGCGTTCGTGCCGAAGTGGGCTCGCGGTCGATCGACGACTTGGCCGCCGAGCGGGACGAGGTCCTGCTCGGGCTGCTCGAACTGCGTGCCAATTCTGCATGAGGGCAACGCGCACTTGGAGGAGGTGCGCGTGCCGTTGGGAAACCAAACCCGAACTGCGCTCGGCGTGCTTCACCCGCAGCGTGGCCCAGCGCCGAAGATGAAACGTAAGATCGCTGGCTGCACCCCACCCAGGACTTTACAGCTGCCCCAGCGATCGCCGCCAACATCGATCTGACGGGCCCTCAAAACAACGGTTGCCGCCAGCTCACAGTAGCCCTGACGGCTCATACCTTCAAGGATACCACCATGACCGGAAAGCTTATAAAGGCCGCCGAGTCCGCTTACGAATATCCGCTTCTATTGAAGCAGCTATGGCATACCCCGCTAGCACAAACGCCCGATCAGGTGATTGTATATCGCGACATCAAGCGCCTCACATATCGCCAGTTGCGCGAACGCGTCGGGCGCCTCGCGTCCAGCCTTGCGAGCCTCGGTGTTCGAGCCGGCGACACCGTCGGCGTGCTCGACTGGGACAGCAACCGATTCCTGGAAGCCTATTTTGCCGTTCCGATGATGGGAGCTGTTTTGCAGACGGTGAATGTCCGCCTGTCACCGGAACAGATCGCATATACGATCAATCATGGGGGAGCGTCAGTCCTTCTCGTCAACGACGACTTCGTCCCGGTTCTGGAAGGCCTCAAGCAGCAGCTGCCCAATGTGAAGACGCTAATCCTGATGTCGGATCGGGCGGTGCCGCAAACCGGGGGGCTTACATTCGCCGGCGAATATGAGGACCTCCTCGTCGGCGCTTCGCCTGATTACAACTTCCCGGACTTCGACGAAAACGCCCTTGCCACTACCTTTTACACGACCGGCACGACGGGTTTACCGAAAGGGGTCTATTTCAGTCATCGACAACTGGTACTCCACTCACTTGCCGAAATGGCTTTCTTCGGCACCGCCGCGAAACAAGGCCGGTTTTGCCGCGATGACGTCTATATGCCGATCACCCCGATGTTTCACTCGCATGCCTGGGGACTTCCCTGGACGGCGACGCTTTGTGGCGTCAAGCAAGTGTATCCGGGACGCTACGACCCGGCCTTGCTCGTCAAGCTGATCAAAACCGAAGGCGTAACCTTCACACACTGTGTGCCGACGATCTTGCAAATGCTGCTTGGCGCGGCCACAGCGGCAAATACCGATCTCGCCGGCCTGAAGATGGTGATCGGAGGCTCGGAACTGCCGAAGGGGCTCGCCAAGCAGGCCCTTGCTCTAGGCGTTGACATCTTCGCCGGCTACGGGATGTCGGAGAGTGCTCCGCTGCTTTGTCTGGCGCAGGTGAAATCCGCGGATCTGACCGGCGATGTCGAGGACGAGGTCGATATCCGAACCAAAGCCGGCATCTCTGCACCGCTGGTCGATATCCGTTTGGTCGACGCGGGTCTGAACGCAGTACCGCATGATGGAAAAACACCTGGCGAAGTCGTCGTGCGTGCGCCATGGCTCACCCAGGGATATGTCGACAATGGCGAAGCATCCGAGCAGTTGTGGGCTGGCGGCTACTTACACACCAATGACATCGGCATCATCGAGCCTGACGGCTATCTTCGTATCGTCGACCGGATCAAGGATGTCATCAAGACCGGCGGCGAGTGGGTGTCATCGCTCCAGATCGAAGATCTTATTTCGCAATGTAACGGGGTGTCGCAAGCCGCCGTCATCGGCGTCAAGGACGACAAATGGGGCGAGCGACCACTGGCGCTGGTCGTCAGGGATGTCCTGACGGGCGGCGATCTCAGCGATACGCTGATCAAGTCGCATCTGAAGGCCTTCGCCGATGCCGGGGTGATCTCGAAGTACGGGATCCCCGACACGATCCTGTTTGTCGACGCGCTCCCGAAGACGAGCGTTGGGAAGTTCAACAAGAATGAGCTCAGAGGGAAATACGGCAAACTCTAGCTCACATGCGCAACCATGCGGTCGACCTTAAGGTTAAAAGGGCTGGAGCTGCTCGGCGCCAGGTGCCTTCTGCGTCGGGCAGATTGATCGAGGAGCGGCAGGCGTTCGTCGGTTCAGCCAATGTTGCTGTGGCAGACTATGCGACACGCCAAGCCTTGCTTCACGTAGATCTGGAATCGTCAAAACGAGGTCGAAAGCACATGGTTCGTCTCGTACACAGGGGATAAGATGGTCGCTCGAACCTGTAGTTCGGCCATGGAGCGGCCTGTGTCAGAGGACGGTGAGGGAGCTGAGGAGGCACTCGTCAGCGGCGAGCAAGAGCTTCGCCTGTTGGTGGATACGATTCCGGCGCTTGTGTGGAGTGCCGGGCCCGAGGGCAATATCGAATACGTCAACCAGCGTTTGCTTGAGTATCTTGGAGCAACACTCGGCGAAATTACCGGCGATGGATGGATGGAAACAGTCCATCCGGACGACGTCGCGTTCAAGACGCACACCTGGCTAAGGAACCTGGAGTCTGGAACGCCTCACGATGTAGTTTGCAGATTTCGGGGAGCGGACGGCCGATATCGGTGGTTCGTCGTAAACGGAGCACCGTTGAAGGCGAGCGACGGCCGTGTGCTGCGCTGGTACGGCGTTCTGATCGACATTGATGATCGAACAAAAGCGGAGGAGGCGCTTCGGGAGAGCGAGTATAAGCTCCGTCAAATCATCGACACGGTACCCGGCCTCATCTGGTCAACTGGTCCCGACGGTGAACCGACCCATGTCAGCCAGCGCCTCCTGGACTACAGCGGCATGCGATTGGAGGATTTCAAGCATGTTGGTTGGGAAGCCTTCGTGCACCCTGACGACGTTCCAGAAACCGCAAAGGCTTTCGATCACGCAATTCAGACGGGAACGTCGTACCGGGGCGTGCTGCGGCTGCGCCGGGCGGACGGCGAATTTCGTTGGCACCATGCTCGCTGCGAGCCTTTGCGCGATCGGCAGGGGCGCATCATCCAGTGGTATGGCCTGTCTTTTGACATCGATGAGGGCAAGAAGACCGAAGAATGGCCGAGGTTCGTGACGCAGCTGCAATCCATTCTCAATGTGCTTCCGGCCTATACCTGGTACGGAACTCCATCCGGCAGCCTCACCTTCGTGAACAAACGACAAGGGGATTTCCTTGGTGTTCCGAAAGATCATCCCCTACGTTTCGGCATCGACATTGGGGCGCAGTGGGACGACTGGATCCCCCTGTTGCATCCGGACGACCACGAAGAAGCACGCAGATACTGGTCAAATCTGCTGCGCAGTGGCGAGGGCGGAGAGCATGATTATCGAGTCCGTGACGCTCAAGGAAACTACCGCTGGTTTCTCACCCATGCCGAGCCGCTCCGGGCAAGCGATGGAACCCTGCTACTATGGATCGGGACGACCCTGGATATCGAAGAGCTCAAGTGCACAGAGCAAGCTCTGCGGGAAAGCGAATACCGGCTCCGGCAAATCATCGACACGGTGCCCGGCCTCATCTGGTCAACCGGCCCCGACGGTGAACCGACCCATGCCAATCAGCGCCTGTTGGACTACACTGGCACGCGACTTGAGGATTTCAAGAACCGCAAGTGGGAGCGATTCCTGCATCCGGACGACTTGCCAGACTTTATAAAGACCATCGATCACGCAATTCAGACCGGAACATCCTGCGAGGCAGTGTACCGTCTACGTCAGTCGAACGGCGGATATTTTTGGCACCACGCTCGCATTGAGCCGCTGCGCGATCCACAGGGGCAGATCATTCAGTGGTACGGCCTGTCTGTTGACGTCGATCAAGGCAAGAAGTCCGAAGACCGACTACGCCATAGCGAGGCCTATTTGGCCGAAGCGCAACGGCTCAGTCACACCGGTTCGGCAGCCTACAATAACACAGCGCTTCTTTATTGGTCGGATGAGACTTATCGAATTCTGGAGTTTGATCCACGCAACGGCCTCCCGAGCCGCGACGCTGTGGAACAAAGGATCCACCCTGGCGACCGAGAACGGGTGCGCGAGGAGGCCCGGCGAGCGGTGGAGCAGAAGAGAGACTATAAACTCGAGTACCGAATTGAACTGCCCGCGGGAAACATCAAATACATCGAAATGACCGCTCATCCGAAGTTCTCAGCGAATGGAGAACTTCTGGAGGTGGTCAGTACACTTCTCGATGTGACGGAACGCAAGCGCGCCGAGCAAGCTTTGCGCGAAAGTGAGGGGAAGTTCCGCGACTACGCCGAAAGTGCCTCCGATTGGTTTTGGGAAATCGGTCCAGACTATAGGTTCACGCTGCTGACGGGAAATGCGTTTGGCTCAGACACGGCTGATCGGCTCGGCAAGACGTGCTGGGATCGCGCCCTCGATCTTGAAACGGAACCGGAGAAATGGCTGCATCTCCAGGCAAGTCTCGATTCACGCAAACCGTTCCGTGACTTTGTATATTGCTCCGATCGCCATAACGGCTCTCCCATGTATGTGAAGGCCAGCGGCAAGCCAGTGTTTGATGCCAACGGAGAATTCCGTGGTTATCGCGGCACCGGCACCGACGTGACCGCCCTGATGCGCGCGCAAGCGGAGCGTGAGAGGCTGCGCGAGCTGGAGTCGGAACTCGCGCACATGAACCGCCTGAGCGTGATGGGAGAACTAACCGCCTCGCTGGCCCACGAAATCACGCAACCGATAGCCGCGGCGCGTAACAATGCCCGTGCGGCCACACACTTTCTGGACCGAAATCCGCCGGATCTGGGTGAAATCCGAGAAGCGCTCGCCTGTATCGTCGACGATGCGGACCGAGCCAGAGATATCATCGACCGTATCCGTGATCACATCAAAAAGGCGCCTCCTCGGAAGTCTCGTTTCGATCTGAACAAGGCGATCGATGAAGTGATTGGATTGGCGCGAAGCGCAATCACCACGAATGGAATCTCGGTCCGAACGCGCCTGGCGGAGGCACTGCTTCCCATTGAGGGCGATCGGGTTCAACTGCAACAAGTCGTGCTGAACCTGATCCTGAACGCGGTCGAAGCCATGAGCACGATCGAGGCCGGGTCACGGGAGTTGTTTATCAGCACCGAAGAAAGCCAGACTGGTGGCGTCCTCGTCTCCGTGCGCGATTCAGGACCCGGCATCGATCCCGATCATGTCGATCGCGTCTTCCAGGCCTTCTACACCACGAAGTCGAGCGGGGTAGGGATGGGACTGTCGATCTCCCGGTCGATCATCGATGCCCACGGCGGCCGGCTATGGGCAGACCCGGATGTTTCGCCCGGGGCCGTACTTCGGTTCTCCTTGCCCGGCGGTGACAGGGAAGTTACGAATTCCAGCCGCTAGGCGCGCCGGGCTGCAGAGCCGCACGAAGACACCGTATTAGATGCAGCTCATCAAACGGCTTGCGAAGATAACAAATGACCCCGCCGTTCAAGGCGCGGGTGTGGTCAACGTCGTCGGGGTAGGCAGTCACGAGGATCGTCTGGATCGCGTGACCCGCCTCGATGAGGTGCTCATGGAGCTCGAGCCCGGTCATCTCTGGCATATGGACGTCAGCGATCAGGCAGGCGGTTTCGGCGAGACGAGGCGACGCGAGGAAATCGGCTGCCGACGGAAACGTTGCGACGTCGTAGCCAAGCGATCTCATGAGCCGCCTCATGGATTCGCGAAAGAACTGATCGTCCTCGACGACTGAGACCAACGACGCCTTCGGCATATGTGCTCCGGAAGTGCGCACAAACTGCGACGCGAGCGCGCCGACGACACCGGCGCACCCGGATGCGAATAGGGTTAGCCTGCGCCCAAAAGTAGTGCCGGAGCAATACCACTTGCCTGTAAACTTTGGCTTATGTCTAGGCGCGAATTCCCCGCTGCGCGGCAGGATGCTCAGGGGATATCGGCATCGCTGAAGCGACGGTGAAGGTACACCGCGCCGTCTGATGCCAAAGATGAACGCCCATTCGCTTTTCGCGCTCGGCCAATGGCCGAAAAACTGCAACTCGTACCCGAGGAACTGCAACACTGCTGAGGACAAGCCGCACGAGCAATGGCGGTTACACAGGCTTTCGATCGACAGCCCTTCCGCGTGTAATCCAAAGTTTAGTCAAGCTAGACCAACGTGCCGGCTCGCGCCACCTGAGTGCAATAGATCGCGGCATCCCAAATCATCAAATTGCACCTCAAGACGGCTTTCGTTGAGAGCCGGCACACCAAGTTCGTCGGCTGGTACGACATATTTGTTGAGGTACGATATGGAAAGCCCGTATGGCGAGGTTGCAGACGTTTCAGCTCCAATCGATCTCGAGTTCGGCCCCCTGGCAAACAGCCTGGTATTGCTCCTTGAAGCGGCCAAAACCGAGATCGAGCATGACCAGGAGGCGGCAAGGATCTCATTGGCCACTGCGTCGTCCATACTCCAGTCGGAGATCGAGCGCCGTTCACGCGGCGAGGGCTCCGGAACGGGTGGATTGGCGGGTTGGCAGGTGGCGCGTGTCCGATCCTACATTGACAGAAACCTGCATCGGACCATTCACGCAAGTGATTTGAGTGCCGTTGCGCGGCGAAGCACGTCGCACTTCTCACGCTCGTTCAAACAAGCGTTCGGAGAGCCGCCGCATGCTTACATCGTAAGGCGGCGCCTTGAGGAAGCCTGTCATCTGATGCTGACAAGTTCAGTTTCGTTGAGCGAGATTGCTTTGAGCGTGGGGTTTTCTGATCAGGCACATCTGTGCAAGCTGTTCAGGCAGGCCTTTGGCCAAAGCCCGTCGATGTGGCGGCGCGAGCGCGAGACGTCGTGGCGCGGTTGATCCAGACAGGGGAGCGTGTTGTGCTCATATTTCGGCGATCTGACAGGCAGCGTGGGAAGGGCGATCTGGGACTACCACGACCTGCTGAATTGAGATCGGCTGGCCCAGGGAAACATGCTATGGACAGGGCGCGTTGCGTATCGCGGAGGGCGTTGCCATGAGTGAGCTGTTGCAGTCTCCCAATGACGGATCTGATGTCATCGAGGAAGCACCTGGAGGCTCCCGGCATGCCACAGGCGGCGGCGCGCCTGGCCCTCGCACCTCCCGAGCCGCTGCGCTCATCGTCATCCTGACGGTTGCGATGATCGTCGGCCTTTCTTTATGGTATCTCGTCCAGCCGCAACCGCTGCTTGTTCAAGGCGAGTCGGACGCGACGCGCATCGACATCGCAGCCCGCGTCGACGGACGCGTCGGCCAGCGTCCGGTGGCGCGGGGCGACAATGTTGCGGCCGGCCAGGTACTGGTGACGATCGACAACCCGCAGATCTTCAGCAAGCTGAAAGAGGCGCAAGCCCAAAAGGCGGTCGCCGTCGCCGATCTCGCCCGCATCGATGCTGGAGTCCGCGAAGAGGTGATCGCGCAGCGCAAGGCGGCGATCGCCTCGGCCGAGGCCAATCTGGCGCTGGCGCAGCAGACCTATAATCGCACCAACGAATTGACCACCAAGGGCATAGCGGCCATCCAGACGCTCAACGAGGCGACCGCGTCCCTCGACGTCGCCAGACGCAGTCTCGAGCAGGCAAAGCTCGCCTATGACGAAGCTGTCACCGGCTACACCAAGGAGGAGCGCGGCATTGCCCAGGCCAATGTTGACAAGGCGGCGGCGGCTGTGACGACGCTGAACACCCAGGTCAACGAAATGACCGTAAGGGCGCCGGTTGGGGGCCAAGTCTATCAAATCGGCGCCGAGCTCGGCGAATACGTCTCGCCAGGCGTACCGCTCCTCTCCCTGGTCGACCTCAGCGATGTCTGGTTGAGCTTCGATCTCCGGGAAGACCTCGTCAAAGGCCTGAAGGTCGGCGACAAGCTCGAGGTTCGCATTCCGGCGCTCGGCGACCGGATGGTTCCGATCGAGGTCAGGACAATCGCGACGCGCGGCGAATATTCCGGCTGGCGCGCGACCCGCGCGACCGGCGACTTCGACCTTCGAACCTTTGAGGTGCGCGCCTATCCGACCGTGAAGATCCCCGAGCTTCGCCCCGGCATGAGCGCCTATCTGCAATGGAGCGGAGGGCGTTGATGCCGTCGCCCGTTTCACCCGGCCTGCTCTGCGTCGCCACCCGCGAGGTGATCTGGATCTGGCGCGACCGGGTGGCGCTGTTGCTTGTGGTGGCGATCCCGCTGATTGCCTTTTTGATCCTGACGGCGACCTTCAGCAATGCGGTCGTTCGCAATCTGCGCGTCGATGTCGTCGACTTGGATCGTTCCGACACGTCGCTGCATTTCATCCAGACCATCGACGCGGCTCCATCCGTGGCCGTGGCGCGCCGTTCGTCTGATCTCGACGGCGCGATGCATTCGATCCGCTCGGGCGCTGCAATTGCTGCTGTCTACATCCCGCAAGACTTCGAACGTGACATCCTTGCTGCCAAGCGCCCGCAGATCGTGATCTTCTACAACAAGCAGTATTTCTCGCCCGGCAATATCGCCTCCGGCGGGCTGCAGTCGTCGATCGCGGCTGCGGCCGCGACCTTACCCAAACCGCCCGGCAGGAGCACCGGGTTTGCGCCGGGCTCGCTGGTGACCGAACAATATGTGCTGACCAATCCCGCCCTCAATTACGTCCAGTTCCTGCTCAGGGCGATACTGCCCACGGTGCTCCATGTTCTTACCGCGGTTGCCGGAGGTTACGCGGTGGGCTCCGAGTTCGGTTCGCGCAGCGTGCGCGAATGGCTTGCCGCAGCCGGCGGCAGCCCGCTCACAGCGTTGGTCGGCAAGCTTGCTCCCTACTTCGGGGTGTTCATTTTGCTGATGGTCGTCGGCCTCGGTATCATCCACGGGCTCAACCAGATTCCTTTCCGGGGCGATGCCATTTTGATGGGCGCCTCCGCCATCCTGCTGGTCATCGCCTATCTGTCGCTCGGAGCGCTGCTGCAGCTTCTGGTGAGGAACCTGCCGCTCGGGCTGTCGCTGACCGGCGTGATCTGCTCGCCCTCATTCGGGTTTGCCGGCGTCGGCTTTCCGGTTCTGGCGATGGGCGGGTTTGCACGTCTCTGGGGGGATATGCTGCCGCTGCGCTGGTATATCCAGATCCTGTTCGACCAGGCCGCCCGCGGCGTGCCTACTCATGATTCGGTAAGGCCTTTCATCGCGCTCGCGGCACTCGCCGTCGCCTGCTTCGGTCTGTCCTGGCTGAGACTGACCGTCATCGCCCGCAGCCCTGCCAAAGCGGCAAAGCAGGCGGCTCCGCTGGCGGCAGCACCACCGGGGATCGTCGGGGCATTTTCCGCTGAATACAAACGCGTGCTCGGCGACAGCGCCGTCTTCGGCCTCATCGTGCTCGCCCCCATCATCTACGGCCTGCTCTATCCCCAGCCTTACCTGGGGCAGCTCGTCCGCAAGATCCCGGTCGCGGTGGTCGATGACGATTTTTCCAATCTCAGCCGGACTTTTATACAAATGCTCGACACCGACGAAGCAACGCAGGTGTCCGCCCGTCCGAGCACGCTTGAAGCGGCGCAGACAGCGCTCGCCCGGCGGGAAGTGTTCGGTATCGTCGGCATTCCGGCAGGGACAGAACGCGAGGTGCTGAAGGGGGCAAGCGCTCGACTGCCGATCTATGTCGATTCCACCTATTTCCTGCTCTATAACAGGACCCTTCAGGGCATTACGGAGGCGGCGGCGACCGTTACTGCAGATCTTGCGGCCGGCAGTGCGCGTTCTGACGGCAGTCTGCGCCGGGCGGCGCTCATTAGAAGTTCACCTGTCGAAATCCTCAATCAACCGCTCTTCAATCCGACTGGCGGCTATGCCAGCTATGTTGTGCCGGCGGCCTTTATTCTCATCTTGCAGCAGACGTTGCTGATGGGCTCGGCCACGCTCGGCGGCGTTGCCTTCGAACGAGGCGGACATCAGGCGCGGCACAGCCGCGGCCGACCGATCGCGGTGCTCGGCCAGGCACTCGCGCATCTGCTGCTAGTTCTACCCGGCTTTGCGCTTTACCTGATCATCCTGCCGCACGTTTACGGATTCTCGACCAACGGGCGATTCCTGGACATGCTGGTGCTTGCCATTCCCTTCATCCTGTCGGTGAGTTTCCTCGGACAATTCGTCGGCTCGTGGTTCGAGCGCCGCGAGACGGCGGTGCTGCTCTTTATCGCGATCAGCCTGCCCTTGTTTTTCCAGGTAGGCGTCGCCTGGCCACTGGAGGCGATGCCCAACGCAATCCGAATTGCAAGCCAGGTGTTGCCAAGCACCGCAGCTATCGACGGCCTGGTGCGCGTCAATCAGATGGGAGCCTCGCTGACGGATGTGTGGAGCAACTGGCAGAGGCTGTGGACGCTGGCAATCGTATACGCGGCACTCGCTATCATGTCGGCGTGGTGGTCAGGCTTGCGGGGAGGGAACGATGACGACTAGCGCGGTCGACTTTCTTACATCACGGATCAGGACACTTTCCCTGGCGCTGTCTGTCGTCGTGATGGCAACGGGTGGGGGTGCCGCGACCTTAGCCGGTGTCACAAGCAACGCGGGCGACGTTGTCCCAGGCATGGTCCAGCGCACGGAAATCCGCATCGCGCCGGAAGTTGGTGGACGGCTCTTGAATGTTGCCGTCCATTCGGGCCAGCGTATCAGGAAAGGCGATCTCCTCGCGACCCTGGACAGCCCGGAACTGGCCGCAGCGCTCGGGCAGGCGAAGGCCGCCGCCGCCAGTGCCAAGGCCGACCGGGATCATGTCTATGTCGGCGTCCGCATGGAAGAAGTCGCCATCGCCGAACAGTCGGTGAAGACCGCCGAGGCAAACCTGCTGCTCGCGCAGCAACAGAATACCCGTGCCGCTGCGCTGGCTGCCAAGGGTTCCGGCAGCCGGCAATTGGTCGACGACACCACGGCTCAGCTCGGCAAGGCACAAGCCGATCTCGACCTGAAGCGCGCGCAACTGGCGGCAGCAAGCGCCGGGCCGACGAAGGAGGAACTGGCGCTCGCCGACGCCAAAGTGGCAGCCGCGCAAGCGGCCGTGGACGAGGCCCAGATCGCGCTGGACAAGACAATGTTGAAGGCGCCCGTCGATGCTACCGTCCTGATCCAGGTGGCAGAGCTGGGCGAGGCTCTTTCACCGGGCAAGCCGGTGTTGACGATCGAGCCTGACGGCGAGCGATGGATCGCGTTCACGCTGCGGGAGGACGCTCTTGGGGACATGGCCGTAGGCAAGACCGTCACGCTGCGTGCCAACGACGGACGCAGCATCGGAGCCCGCATCAGCGAACTTAGGCCGCTCGGCGAGTTTGCCACCTGGCGGGCCGCCAGAGCGGTCGGCGATCACGATCTCAACACCTTCTGGGTGCGGCTCGATCCGCTAGCCGGCGATCAGGACTTGGAGCCTGGCATGACGATCTGGCTGCCTGAAGTAGTAGACGGTGGTTCACGATAACGCGACTGGATGCGACATACGCGACCAATGCGATCGTGACGCGTGTTTATCGCGCTGCGCACATCCGGTCGTTTGCGGTCGTCGCCGCATTGAGGCCATTCGTTGAGGTCGAGCGCGAGCGCCCCAGCACGGGACGAATTCAGCGCCCCGATCGCATCGTCGAACGCCCCTGGCGGGCGTCCTTCAACTTGAACCGCAGGTCGGCGTCCTTCGCCTTCGCGAGCAGCACGTCGATGTTTCGGGCATCGCCGAGCACGCCGGCCAGCCAGCGCATTTCGCCGTTCAACCGCCGAGGTTCTTCGCCCGACAGGCTCGGCTTGAATAGAGCGAATGCCGAGCGCAATCGCCGGGAGCGCCACTCGCGCCTAATGCCGTGTTTCGGGCGTACTGCGACGCAGAAGGACGTCCTCATTGAGCCGAAACTGCCGGAAGCACGACAAGGCGATCGTCTGGAAGGCGGCCGAAGGACATCAGCCTGACGGTGAAGAAAGGGGCGCGCATGGTCGTCTGCGGCCCTTCCGGTTCCGGAAAGTCGACCCTCATGCGCTGCTACAACCGGCTTGAAGCGCACCAGCAGGGGGAGATCATCGTCAACGGCATCACGCTGCACGACAGGATGCGCAAAGTCGCCGAGGTGCGCAAGCATGTCGGCATGGCGTTCCAGCACTTCAACCTGTTTCCGCACATGACGGTGCTGATGAACTGCATGGTCGGGCCTATGTGGATCAAGGGTGTGCCGGTTGCCGAGGCCAAGAAGACCCGCGCTGCGGTTTCTGGAGGGTGTCCGCATTCCGGAGCAGGCCGACAAATACCCAATCCAGCTATCCGGCGGCCAGCAGCAGCGCGTGGCGATTGCCCGTAGTCTTTGCATGGAGCCGGCAGTCATGCTTTTCGACGAGCCGACCTCGGCACTTGATCCGGAGATGGGTTCGGAGGTTCTCGACACCATGACCAGGCTATCGCGCTTTCGGTGCGGCTCGACAAGCGTTTACCGATGGTCCGGGGTGACCGGATCCAACTTCAGCAGGTCGCGGTAAACGCCGAAAGGATCTGTACCCGGCGGTTTTGCAAAAGCTACTAGATCGAAAAGTGCGAAGAGCGCCGACTACTCATTCTATTCGCAGACTTCGCCACGGCAGCCGAACTGATCCATAGCGTAACTCGGGTTTCACGCTGGAGGGACTGACGCCGAGTTTTTCTTCCGCTCCAACTGCGAGAAACCCGATCGTCAGAACTTGTATCCCACTTGGAGACCCGCACGCGTCATGCCGTTGTTGGGGCCTTCGCACAGGTTCGCATGCGAGGAATGCGCGACTTGCGCAATCAGGTTCCAATGCTGGCTGAAGCGATATCCAGCGCCGAGATACTCGCGGAAAAGGAACCGGCAACCGAGATCTGGACCATCATTGTTTCCCTCGAGTTCGCCGTTGTGCCAAACACCACCAAAGCCCGCTTCAGCAAAGAGCTTCTCGTTGAAGTTCGCCGTCCACGAAAAGCCCGCATAAACCTGAGTTGCCTGGCCCGATGTCCCGATCGACGTTCCAAGATTGATGCGGGGGCGGGCAAGCTGCTGTCTCCAGCCGGTAGCGGCGTCCTGTCCGAAAGGATCGAAGAAAACCGACACTTCTGGAAATACGCCGTCTTCATGCTCGCCACCGTTCTGGACCGATGCGGAAGCACCAAAGCGCAACTCGTCGAAAATCTGTTCACCCGCATAGACGGGCGTCACCGAAAGACATGCCGCGGCGGTCAAGAGGGCAGCTGTCGAGCGGGCCGCAACAGTTTGAGATTTCATCGTCACGTCCTTCGTCCGAATCAAAAAGCGATCCACAAGGGATTTGAGGGCAGAGGATTCGTTTGGTAAAGCGCCTTTTTCGCTGCGTGTTTGTCCGCCGGCTGGGGAAAATAAGACTCAGTCGTACCAACCCAACCGTTGCGAGGTTTTCCGCTCGACGCTAGTCTTACTGAAATTCTTGTAATGGCGGTCCTTGGCGACATTTGATTTGCTTTATGTCCGTTCACTTCCATGAGCACTCTGCACGCACCTCGTTCCGAATACATTGAGCGATTCCGGATCCGTCCGGTGTCCGATTTTTAGTGTTTGCTTTCGAGGGCTGCCATGAAGGTTGTCTCTACTGGCCATAAGGGCGATGGCGCCTTCATCAGGTATATTGTCTCCGATCTATTTCCCTCTCGCCACCATCAAATGCGATGGACCGGTCGCGTCCCGATCACAGGCCGCGCGCAATTTCGCACGCTTGCTTGATCTCAATCAAGCCGTTTCGCGATGGCGTACATTCTCGGAAGCACTTGTTTCGGGAAACGACGCATACGAGCTCGACTTCGGCAAGTGCGGCCTGACATATGGTGTGAGAGGAAGCGCTTACGACCCGGGGGATCGGGCGGAAAAAGAGCCTAGTGTGCTGTCTCAGAGATTATGACTCGTTGAGCACAGGTGTTGGATAAGACTTAGCCATTTTTTCGCGCGCTTGGTCGACTGAGAACATCCATCGGATTTGGGCACCGCTATCGGTCCGACGACGCTCCCA
>NZ_JACHYW010000029.1:59630-79681 GCF_014193145.1 Rhizobium sp. BK060 | reverse complement strand
CCGCGCAGGATATCGTGGCCGCCATCGCCGACCACGATATCCCCGCCGCCCCCGCCAAGCACAACGTCATCCCCGGCAGCACCAAGCAGCACATCCGCAGCCGCCGTTCCGATCAATGTCCGCGCCGCGACCGGAAGCGGATCCGTGCCACCGTCACCGGAGCCATCGTCACCGCCGCCGTCATCGCCACCCTGGTTCTGGCCATCGTCGTCGCCACCACCATCGCCGCCGCCGTTCTGGCCGTCGTCGTCGCCGCCGCCATTGTTGTCGCCGTCGTCGTCGCCGTTGCCGCCGCCATCGCCGCCGCCACCATTTTGACCATCGTCGTCGCCGCCACCATCGCCGCCGCCGTTCTGGCCGTCGTCGTCGCCGCCGCCATTGTTGTCACCGTCGTCGTCGCCGTTGCCGCCGTCATCGCCGCCGCCACCATTTTGACCATCGTCATCGCCGCCGCCGTTCTGGCCACCATTGCCGCCATCGTCACCGCCGCCCTGATTCTGGCCGTCGTCGCCTCCGCCCTGGTTGTCCTGGTTCGCTCCGAAGATATCTTCAGGCAGATTGGTCAGCCCCGTGTTGCGGGCAATGATTGCGGCAAAGCCCTGCTCTTCGACGATGTCGTAGAAGTCGAGGTTTTCCACGCGCTCGAGGTAGTAGAGGCGATCGCCCTCCTGGATGCGGTCCAGTTGCTCGTGCAGGATGACCCAGAAGGTCTGCCCGACGACGCCACCATTGATATGCTTCTCGGCAAGACCGCCAACGAACAGATCGACACGGTCGATACCCTTGACGATGCCGGTTCCGTCCGGCTGGATCGCGACATCGATGTCAGGATTGATCTGCTTGAATTTCGCGATGTCGCCTGGCTGCAGCACGAGATCAGGATAGGCCTGGCGGAACTGGTTGATCACGGTGTCCGAGAGGCCGTTGCGGGTCTGGAAGTCCTCCCATGAGGTGTAGGGCGTGAGGTTACCGGCAAAGCCGACCGCCTCATGCACATAGGGATCGGTCGATGCCAGGAGATCCGCGCGGATCTGGTTCATCGAGCCAAGACCGACATCCCATTCGCGGGCAACGTCGAAGGCAAACACATCGGCGCTGGTGCGCACCAGATCGTTGCGCACCGCATCGACAATATTGACATCGACCTCTTGCGCCGGCTGCACGACGCCACCGGCCAGAATGCCGTTGATCCCCAGCTGTTCATAGCCAGGCTGCGGCACATAGCCGGCAGGCAATGGGCCGAGGAAGGCGCTGGCGTCGTTCGTCGGGTTGAGGAACGCGTCGAACAGGGCAACCTGCGTCGGATGGCCTTGCGCATCCATCACGGTCAAGGTCTGGTCGATCAGCGAATGACCGAAGCGATAAGCCGCCGTCGCGAATTCGTGCGAGACGCGCGCATCGACATCGGGGTTGTAATCGTTGAAGCCATGCTCGCCGTCTCCCTTCATGCCGCCGAGCAGCTTGTCGGCGAACTCGGTGTAAACGACGCGCTGGTATTCCGTTTCATTGATCACCTTGGCGGCCTGGAAGAGTTCCTCGGCGGTGCCGGTGAAACCAGCCTCCAGGAGCCCGGCAACATGGAAGTTGTGATTGCGGGCCCAGATGGTGTGGACCGCCGTCAAGGCGATGTTCTCGTTGGCCCGGCCATCGCCGGCCACATAGTGATCGAGCAGGCTGATGAACGGGTTGGTATCGAGCAGCAGCGCAAAGCCACTGCCCATGAAGTTGGAGGTCATCTGCGGCAGCATCGCTTCGTTGATGTGACCGTTTGCATCGACCAGACCGGCGAAATAACTGCGGAAAGTGACGGAGCCGCCCGGCAATGAGGATGCCGTGAACACCGTATTGTTCGCCCAGTGATGCATGATCAGTTCACGCAGGTTGGGCAGCAGGTTGAAGGTCGGGTTGGACGGATCGGGCGCACCGGCCAGGAGCCGACCGCTGAACCCGCCGTGGCCGTCGCCTTCCCTGAGGAACTGACCGACGAGCTCATCGGAGCCGTAAGCCTGGTTCTGGTCGGCAAAGGGCGAGGTCTTGTTGAGATGCTGCGTCACGCCATTGGCATCGAAGCCGGAGACCGTTCCGCGGGTCAGATCCGCCGGATTGTCGGTACCGGGCGTATGTCCGGCGCCCGGCGCGCCGATCTGGATCGTGCCATTGCCGCCCTTCGGCAGGAAGTCGAGACCATGGTCGAAGTACTGGCCGAACGCAGTGAACAGGCTGTTGGCATGCTCTGCACTGGTCGCCAGGTTCGCCTCCTGAGCGCCGAGTGCATTGCTGATCGCGCGCGGATCCAGCCCGTTGAAGAGCGGGTTGATATCGCGGTTGTGGGTGCTGTCGTTGTAGTCCCCGAGATGCGCATCCGTGAGACGGATGAAGGGTTGATCGGCGGATCCGTAGTTCGGATGTGCGCGATTGTTGCCCGTACCTTCGAGATCGCGGATGCCGACGGCATCGTTGTCTTCGCCGCCCGGCAGACCATTCACGAGGTTCTTCAGTGCCGTGAGGTCACTGGCCGTCAGATGGAAGGCACCGTTGCCTCCCGGATCGTCATTGCCGCCTGCGCCGCCATCGCCACCGCCGCCGTTTCCACCGTCGCCGTTTCCACCGTTGCTGCCGCCACTGCCGGAGCCGGCCTCGAATGTCGGGGTGCCGGTGCTGGCGAAGGTGATCGAATGTGTTCCGTTCGACATCGTCGTCATGCCGTTGGCCGTCGTCGAGTGGTAGTCAGCCAGCGTCGAACCGGGGGCCAGTTCGATCACGTCTTGCGGCCGCAATGTGCCGACGATGGTGTCGTGGCCGCCATTCGACTTGAAGACGATGCGGTGCGCCGAGGTCAGTGTCGAGATATCGACCGTATCGTTGCCCGTCGAACCATCGATCGTGATGGTGTTGGTGAACAATGTGGTCGCCGCGAAATTGCCGATCACCTGGAAGGTATCACCACCACCGCCACCGGTGATCTGGATCTCCTCGATATTCGCAAGTTCCGCAACGACTACGGCACCGCGCGTGATCACGATCTCGGTGGCTGCCGCGACCGTGATGCCGGCTGCGATCGCATCGGCTCGGGCATAGACCCGGAAGGCCTCGGCGCTCGCGTCGCCCAGGATCTGAACGGTATCGGTGTCGCGACCGCCGTCGATGATGTCACGCCCTTCGGTGGAAGCGACGATGATCAGATCGTTGCCGCGATCGCCAAGGATCGTGTCGTTGCCCGGGCCGCCATTGATGGTGTCGTCACCACGACCGCCGTCAATGTTGTCGTCCCCGGCCCCGCCATTGAGGATGTCGTTGTCGCGATCGCCGAGGATGGTGTCGTCGCCATCACCGCCATCGACAGTGTCGGCCCCGCGGCCGGCGTCGATCGTGTCATTGCCGCCAAGGCCAGTGATGGTGTCGTCGCCACGGTCGCCCGTGATTGTATCGGCAAGCGCCGTGCCAATCAGTGTGTCCGCACCACGCGTGCCGACCAAGGTGATGCCGACGCCCGGTGTTGGGGGCAGCGCTGAATAGATCTGCTCCAGCGTTCCATGGCCGTCCTGGTAGATGGCGCGCACGCGCAGGCTAAGTCCCGCCTCCGCGTCGGTGACCGTGAAGCTCGTGCCATGGGCACGCTCCACCTCCCCGGCACCGAAGGTGAGGATGTCCTCATAGATGCCGGATCCGGGAACCGTCTCGACCTGCCAGAAATAGTCGACCGGTCCGGTGATTGTCCCGGTCAGATTGGTGGCGGTCACATTGTCGGCATCCGTGATACCGGCAACCGACACCGTCAAAACCGTGCCGGCAGCAGCCGTGTCGACAGGAGTTGCTCCATCTAGGATGGACATCACGCCCGAAGGCGCGGCATTCGTGCCGCCGAGCAAGACTGAGCCATCGGAGAATTGCAGCCGTTCGATGTTCATCAACCGGTCGGTTCCGTCGGTGCCGAGATTGTCCCTCACAGTCGTAAGACCGCCGACCGTGGTGATCGTGTAGTCCGCCTGCCTGCCCGAGAAGACCGCCGTGTCGAAGGCAGCCGCGCCGGTGTTGATCTCGCGCACGATGTTCAACTGACCAGGGTTCCAGGTGCCGTTCAGCATCTTCGTCTGGAGTTCCAGATCGGCCATGCTGTCGAAGGAGGCGATTTCTGGCCCGGTGTGGTTTGTGTCGCCCGCCGCATAGACGGCGATGCGGACGTTCAGCCACTTGTCGCCATCGAGGACGTCGTCGCCGCCGCGGCCCTCGATGATGTCGCTGCCGTCACCGCCAAGGATGATGTTGCCGCCATCGTAGAACGTCTTGTGCGCGCCGGGCGCCAGATCGGCCGCGTAGGCTGTATCGAGCAGGCTCTGCAGACCGTTGATCAGCGCGATATTGGTCAGCACGCTGCCCGTTGCGCCTGCTGTCGGCAGGGCTGCAGCGTCGACATTGTCGCCGTGCAGTACGTCGCCAAAATGCGAGCCGGAGACACCTTCGACGATATCGAAACGGATCAGCGGCGTTGCCGAACCCGGCAGTAAAGGCGTGTCGAAGAAGCGATCCGAGATGTCGATGTAGACGCCGCGGTCGTTGTCCTTGAAGTCGGCCCAGTCGTAGCCGGAGCCGCCGATGTAGCGGTCCCCGAAGCCGGTCTTGCCGACCATTATGTCGTCGCCGCCTTCGGCGTTGAACTTGTCGTTCTCGCCGTCACCGATGAAGACATCATTGCCGATGATCGGGTCGTTGCCGAGTGGGTCGAAATTGTCGCCAGGCGCTCCGTCTGACGTGCCTTTCTCGATCCAGTCGTCACCCTCGTTGCCCATATCCTGTTCGTTGGCCTTGCTGCCCAGGATAAAGTCGTTGCCCTGGCCGCCAATCGCTTCCGAGGCGTCCTCGCCGGTGATGATGAAGTCGCTGCCGAAGCCGCCGATGATCAGGTTGACGCCGTTGCCACCCTGGATCACGTCGTTTCCGTCGCCGCCCTGAATGTTGTCGTCGCCGCCGATGTCGGTGATGATGTCGTTGCCGTCACCACCGCGAAGCTGGTCGTTGCCATAGCCGCCTTCAATGCGGTCGTCACCTGCGTCGCCATAGACGGTGTCGTCGCCGGCACCCGAGATCAGTATGTCGTTGCCGCTCGGATTGGCCGGGCTACCAGGGTTGGTGCCGCCGAGGACGATGTGGTCCTCTCCGGTATACTTGATGTAGTTGCTGTCGGGACCAACAGTGTCGGGATTGTCGCGAACGACGAGCGGATTGAGCTCCGTGCCTCCTTCTGTCGGGTCGGCGCGATTGTCCGGGCCAAGCGCGGTGAACTGCTTGCTCTGGTCGACCTCGAGTGTCCAGGTCGGCGTTGAGAAGACAAGCGCCGACAGGTGCGTCGCGGTTGTGTTGGCCATGATGAGCTTGGCGAACGAATTCCCCTCCAGCTCGGCGTTGAAGGCCAGGCCAGCGGTGCGCTCGAGATAGTAGAAGCGGTCGCCGTCCTGCAGCTTCTCGAGTTGGTTCTCGAAGATGAAGTTGAAGGTCGAGCCGAGCATGCCCCCGAACGGGTTCTTCTCCTCGGCCAGGCCGCCGATCCACAGATCGATGGCGTCAAGACCTGTCGTGGTGACCCCGTTGGCCAGGCTCGCCCAGGCACCGGCTGAGTTCAGGAAGTCGAGCCGGTCGGCAGGTTCGCCAGCTCCACCGAGGACAAGCAGAGTAGCCGCGGCGCGCTTGTCCGCCGTCGTCGTGGCGCTGGTTATCGAACTATGCGTGCCGTAGGCGGCGATGAAGTTGATCACTGATTCCGGGTGCTTCAGGTGCTGCACCAGGTCGGCCCAACTCGTGTACGGCTTAAGGTCGGAATTCCCGGTCTGCCCGTAAATGTCGCGGCGAACGGCATTCAGCGAGGGGATGCCGACATCGCGACCACGCGCGATGTTGATCGCCGGCAAGTCGAGGGGCAGGCCAAGCAGGTTGTTGCGCAGGGCTTCGGTCACGAACTCATCGATTTCGTTGCCGACCTGGCGGGTGACCCCGCGGATGATGGCGCTGGTCGCGTCCTCCGGAGTGGTCCCGCTCGCTGCGAAGGCCAGCGGGTTCAGGAAGGCTGCGATCAGGCCGGTCTGCTGATTGCCGGCTTCGTTCGGGTTTCCGTCGCCCACGACGTTGAAATTCTCGTCGTAGCGGTCGACTGTCTCGGTCAGCATCGAATGGCCGAAACGATAGACCGTATGGGCGAACTCGGCCACGATCGAGGGGTCGAGGTCGGCGTCGTAGACCTGTGTCGGTGCGAAGAACAGGTCGACGTTCGGCTGGATGGTGCGCGCGAACTCCTCGAACACCAGATGCTGGTACTGCATTTCGGTGCCGAATTTCGCGCTCTGGAACAGGCGCTCGCCATTCCACTGCAGGGCCGCGACAGCAGCCGGATCAGTCGGAAACTCCGCCGGCCCTGTGCCGGGCATCAGCCACTCCTTCAGGAAGTCGAGGTTGTTGGCCGCGAGGACCGTCTCCTTCGTCTGGTCGACCAGCCGGTTGTGCTCGTGATGGAAGATCGAGTGCACGGCGGTGAGGCCGATGTTCTCGTTCACGCGGCCGTCGCCGGCGATGTAGTGTGCGTCGAGCAGTTCGTTATCGTAGGAGAGGTTGTTGCCTCCCGGTCCGACGGGAACGGCATTTCCGGTATCCGCATCGGCATCGGGAGCAAGATCGTCAGCCGTCTTGGCAACGCCGTCGGCACCGGGGCCGGGAGCGAACACCGGCACGGCGTTATGCGCGATGTCATTGAGGAACGCGTGACCGGTGCGCACGGCATTGGTGAGCGAGATCGGCGCAAGCGGATTGCCCTCGACAAGGAAGTCGTCATCCGTGCCGCCGATGCCGTCCGCCCCCTTCATCACGACCTGCGGGAAGCCATTCGGCCCCTTGGTGAAATTGCCGTAGGCGTCAGTGGCCAGAAGCGGCACGTTGTCGAAATCGGCATCGGTGAGATTGATGCCGAGAATGTCGTTGGCCTGTGCCTTGACGACCTTCCAGGTCGCCATGCCGCCAATCTCGACGTCATCGCCGCCGCCGAAATGCCCGTCGGCGCCGAGATTCCAGTTGGTGATCAGCTTGCCGGTGGCGTGCGCTCCGGCACCGTCCAGACTGTAAGCACGCAGGAACACCTGGTGCGATGGATGCGAGGAATAGGTCTGGTTCTGGTCGACAAATGGCGTGGTGGTGTTGGTGCCAGCGTGGGTGTTGTCGGCGGATTCGTCGACGGTGGTGTTCGGGTCGTCGGCGAGGATGCCGTCAGGCCCTGCCTGCGTCGCCCGCGTCACAACCATGAAGTTTGAATTGCCGCCCGGGACGTAGAGTGGATCGTCCGGCTGCAGCGGAATGTAGATTGTTCCGTTTCCACCCTTGGTTACGAGGTCTAGGCCGTGGTCGAAGAACTGGCCGAAGAATGTAAACCAGGAGTTGAACGGTGCCGAAAGGCCGACGTCAGGCGCGACCGCGTCGATCTTGAATACGTCGCGGTCGTCGGCCGTGCCGAAGAGCCCGTCGAGTCCAGGGCTCTTGACGATCGAGACCCCGTCCTTAAGGACGTCGTCATTCGCCGCGCCGGATACGCCGAAGTCAAGATGGCCGTTGAGGCCCGGATCGAACGCGGCGGCATAGGCCGACGGGTTGTTGGCGGTCTGGTCGACGACCAGGTTGCTGATCGTGCGCGGATCGGAATCGACGACACTGGTTGAAGAATTGTAGTTGGTGTTGGTGACGGGCGGCGGCCCGCCTGGCCCGAGGCTGAACGGATCTTCGTCCTGCTCGTTCAGGAAATTCGGCGGAACCACCCGCGGGAACGTGTTGTCGGCCGCCCCGAATTCGCTCTGGTCGATACCGTTGAGGTGGACGAGGTTGTTGTTTGAACCGTCGACAGTGCGCAGGCCAAGCGGCGAGCGAACGTTCGGGATCAGGGACAGGAGACTGGCGCCGTTCGCATTGGCTTCGGCAATCTTGATCTGATCAAGAATGAACTGCAGGTCGGACACGGCAAGATGAATGCCGGCGCCACCGGCGGTGACTTCGGTAAGCGGAGTTGTAGCGGTCGGCGGGGCGACCGGTGCAGCTGCGATTGCATCAGTCGGTGCCGAGAAGACCGTTTCGGTCACACCATGAGCGTCCTGGTAGTAGGCCTTGACGCGAAGCGGCAGGCCGACGAGATCCGGCGTCACGCGGAAATTGACACCATCCGCGCTCAGGAAGGCAAGGTCGCCCGCCGGCAGTAGGATGATATCCTCAAAGACGCCATCGCCATTGCGATCGACTTGCCAGTAGTAGGAGACGGACTGGGTAATTGCCCCGGGATTGTCTCCATCGGTCACGCCTGCAATCGATACCTCCAGCAATTGGCCGGCTGTGGGCGTGACGTCGGCGGCATGCGTCGTGGCGTCGCGAATCTCCAGCAGCCCAACCGGTTCGGCGTTGAGGCCGGGCACGACGACCTGGGCCTCGTCCGCGAACTGCAACCGCTCGATATGGGTCAGAGTATCCGTGCCATCGCGAGCAACCACACTGTCGACGACCGTTACGATGTCGTCGCTGAAGTCGGCCGTCCCCCTGTTGTCGATAGTGACGGTATAGTCGGCTCGGTTGCCCGAAAAGACGGCCGTGTCGAAGGCGTCGCCGCCGGTGGAGCTGCCGTCCATGATCTCGCGGATCGCATGCAGTTGGCCGGGATTGTAGGTTCCCGCCAGCATAAACGGCATCAACTGGACCATGTTGTCGAAGGTGGCGATCGGCGCGCCAGCGTGGTTTGTGTCCCCGGCCGCGTAGACGCCGATGCGCACGTTCAGCCACTTGTCGCCATCGATCAGGTCGTCGCCGCCGCGGCCTTCGATGATGTCGCTGCCGTCACCACCGAGGATGATGTTGCCGGTCGCGAAACCGGTCTGCGACAGCCCGGCATTCCCGAGCAGCGTGGCAAGTTGGTCGATCAGCGCAACGTTGGTCAGCGCGCTGCCGGTGGCACCACCATGGTTGATGATGGTGTCGGCGTTAACGTCGTCGCCGCGCAGCACGTCGGCATATCTCGAACCCGACAGGCCCTCCACCTCCGCGAAGCGGTCGAGGATCGAAGCCGGCGACGAGCCGATGGGCTGGAAAGCTCCGATGTTGGTCGCCGGTGCGCCGTGCGGTTGCGCCAATGCAGCCAGCGTAAGGTCAACGGTCACGCCAAAGCGGTCGTTCAGGTAGGTGACCCAGTCGAAACCGGACATCCCGTCCATCTTGTCCTGGGCGTCGCTGCCGGTGAAGATGTCGTCCCCGCCTTCGCCGATCATTTCGTCGAAGCCGCCGCCGCCAATGAAGATGTCATTGCCGATCACGTCGTCGGCCAGCACGGGCGAGAAGTTGTCGCCAGGCGCTCCGTCCTGGGTGCCCAGTTCGATCCAGTCGTCGCCCTCATTGCCGGTCGGCGGCAGATTGGTCTTGGCGCCGAGGATGAAGTCGTCGCCGGTCCCGCCAAACGTCGTCGAGATGTCTTCCGTGGTGATGATGAAGTCCTGGCCGCTGCCGCCGAGGATCAGGTTGCCCAGGACCGACATGTTGCCGACGACAATGACGTCGTTGCCGGCACCGCCTTCGATGCGATTGTCACCGAAAGAATCGGACAGGATGTCGTCGCCGTCACCGCCGAGAACCGTATCGTTGCCCGAGCCGCCCTCTAGCCGGTCATTGCCGCCATCGCCATAAAGCGTGTCGTCGCCATCGCCGGAGATGATAATGTCATTGCCCGCGGTGCCACCGAGGACGACATGGTCCTCACCGGTGTACTGGAGATAGTTCGTGTCCGCGCCATCCGTCGCTGGATTGTCGCGGATAACGAGAGGAACAACTTCGACGCCGTTGATCTCAAGGCCGCCGGTCGGATCCGCGCGGCCATCGGCGCCGAGCCCGGTGTGCTGCCGCGATTGATCGACTTCGAGCGTGAAGCTTGGTGTTGTGAAGATCGCGTTCGGCAAATGCGTCGCGTCGCTGTTGAGCATTACCAGCTTGGCGAAGGAGTTGTTTTCCAGCTCGGTGCCGAAATGCATGCCGGCCGTGCGCGACAGGTAATAGAAGCGGTCGCCGTTCTGCAGCGATTCAAGCTGGGTCTCGAAGACGAAGTTGAAGGTCGAGCCGAGCATGCCACCAAACGGCATCTTCTCTTCCGCCAGGCCCCCGATCCAGAAATCGACGTCGTTGAGCCCGCCAAGCGAGCCACCCTGATAGGCGCCCGTCGCGTTCAGGAAGTCGAGGCGGTCGATCGGCGCCCCAGCGCCGCCAAGGACGATCAAGGTCGCGGCCGCGCGCTTGTCGGCAAGCGTCGTTGCGCTGGTGATCGACACATGCGTGCCATAGGCCGCGATGAAGTTGATCAGCGACTCCGCATGCTTGAGGTGGTCGGCAAAGTCGACCCAACTGATATAGGGCTTGAGTTGACTGTCGCCGGTCATTGCGAAGAATTGAGACCGCGCGTTGTTGAACGAGGGAATGCCGGTGTCACGGCCACGCGCAATGTTCAGCGCCGGCAGGTCGAGTGGCAGGCCGAGCAGGTTGTTGCGCAGTGCTTCGGTAACGAACTCGTCGATCTCATTACCAACCTGGCGGGTGACGCCACGCACGATCGCGCCGGTCGCCTGTTCGGGCGTCAGGCCACTATTGGCGTAGGCGAGCGGATTGAGGAAGGCCGCGATCAGGCCGAGCTGCGGGTCGCCTCCGACGGTATTGAAGTTTGGATCCAAGCGGTCGACCGTCTCGGTCAGCATCGAATGGCCGAAGCGATAAACCGTATGAGCGAACTCGGCGAGGATCGCCGGATTGATCGTCGTATCGTAGCCGCTCGGAGCCAGGAATTCGTCGACCTGAGGCTGGACCGTGCGGGCAAACTCCTCGAACACCAGATGCTGATACTGCATCTCGGTGCCGAACTTGGCGGATTGGAAAAGGCGTTCGCCGTTCCAGTCGAGCGCATCGATCTGGGCCTGCGTCAGCGGGAATGTCGTGTTCGAGTCAAGCGGGGTGTCGAGCCACTGGTTGAGGAAGGCGACGTCGCCGGTCGCCAACGCCACGTCCTTGGTCTGCTGGACAAGGCGGTTATGCTCGGAATGGAACACGGCATGCACGGCGGTGAGGCCGATATTCTCGTTCACGCGGCCGTCGCCAGCCATGTAGTGGGCGTCGAGAAGTTCGTTATCGTACTGGCCGGCCGCAATCGGACCGGTGTTGACGATGTTGTCGGCATCCGCGGTCTTGCCGGTCGGATCGGCATTGTGCGCGATGTCGTTTAGGAAGGCATGGCCGGTGCGGGCAGCGCCCGCGAGACTGATCGGCGCTGCCGGATTACCCTCGGTGAAGCTGTTATCCTGCATCATCACCATGGGGAACCCATTGGGCCCCTTGATGAAATTGCCATAGGCATCGACGGCCAGGACCGGCACATTGCCGACGTCGGCATCGGTGAGATTGATGCCGAGAATGTCGCGAGCCTGCGCCTTGACCACGGCCCACGTGGCCATCCCGCCGATTTCCGTGTCGTCACTGGTACCGAACAGGCCATCAGCGCCGAGATTGCGGTTGGTGATCAGTTCACCGGTCGCCACCGGATCGCCATTGCCATTCAGCTCATAGGCGCGCAGGAACACCTGGTGCGACGGGCTCGAGGCGTAGGTCTGGCTCTGGTCGACGAAGGGCGAGGTCGTGTTGGTCGCGGCCTGCCCCCCCGCAGCACGTTGCAGGACCATGAAGTTCAGAGCGCCGGGAGCCGTGCTGAAGAGCGGATCATCCGGTTTCAACGGAATGAAGACGGTTTCGGTCTGGCTCTGGCTCTTGGTCACCAGATCGAGACCATGGTCGAAGAACTGTCCGAAGAAGGTCATCCAGGCGTTGAACGGCGCCGACAGGCCCGCATCGGCAGTGATGTTCGGGATGAAATTGACTGGAACGTCGTCGCCCGTGCCGAACTGACCGTCCAGCCCAGGGCTGATGACGGTGCTTGATCCCGGGGTCTGACCGGCTGCGGCCTGAGCTGCCGGGTTGTTGTCCGTCTGATCGACGATCAGGTTGCTGATCGTGCGCGGCTGAGAATCAACGACCCCCGCCCCCGGGGTCGCATAAGTGGTGCCCGCCTCCGCAGGTCGAAAAGAGGGGTCGGTGAGGCGCGGAAACGCCAAATCCGCAGCCCCGAATTCGGGGTGGACCAGATTGTTGAAAGAGCCATCGACGGTCCGCAGGCCAAAGGGCACCTCGGCGTTTGGCAAGATATCGGTGAGGCTCTCGCCCTGCGCATTCCGCTCCGCAATTATGATCTGCTGCAGGATGAAATCCAGGTCCGAGCGAATAAATTCTACCATGCCACCCTCCAATAGTTGCCATTCGCCTTGGACAAAGCTTCGCCGTCGCACCAAACGAAGTGCGCTGCCGGCTGAACACGCCGCCGAAGCTATGGCCGAAACAGTTGTTAGGCCCTCCACGGACCAATCGCCGATGAGTATGCAAGCTCGAGCATCTGTACGCGAGGGGACTAGGTCGCATGATCAGCTGGACAACGGTCTAGTCGCCGGTGGCACTATTGTCGCTCTATGCTGAGTCTTTAGTCCAGCCATTGCTTAGACTAAGGTCCAAGTTTTGCCGCGGGCGCCGATGAGGATGATGACGATCTGTCAGAGGCAGCGGGCCTTTTGAGAAGGGGAGCGACTGACGCCGAGGTTGCTGGCTATCTTGTTCATATCAAAGCGGAATACATTCGCGTTGGGCAAACAGCCAATATCAGAGAGAGGGCGCAACTGGTCGTGACCGCAATTCGCGCGGACGACCAGCTACGGACGTACCCCGAGAACCGACAGGTGAATCCACGACGAGGATGACGTGGCGGATACCGTTGAAAAGCGCGACGTTGCTGGCGCTGCAGTGTCGCGATTCAATCGTGGCATTGATTTTCAAGGGATTGAGCGATGATGGGATGTCAGGCTGTTCCAGCGCGACTTTTCTACGACTTCTACCTCAATGATCACGTACCTGCCGACCACCTGTTGCGCGGGATCGACCGTCATCTCGAACTCGGCAGCGTGCGGGCGCAGTTACAGCCCTTCTACAGCAATTCCGGCCGTCCTTCGCACCGTCGCCAAGCTGAGAAGGATCTACCAGCGGAGTAGCCGTGGACCTGCGAGGAAGCCGAGCGCGCCGCTCAAAAGGATGCCAAGTGAATACCAGATCAGCGCAAAGGGCATGCCGTTCTCGGTGCAGAACCAGGAATGGACCCAGGCACCAGCTGCCCCAGCGGCAATACCGGCAACGCACCCCGTTAGCCGAAGGTTCATGGGTGCCGCGCCGCGTAGCGCCCAGACAGTGCCGGCAAAAACGGGAATCGCGAAGCCGAAGATGAGCAGCGGGCAATGGAGTGCGGAGGAGCCGAGGATCAGCAACCGGTAAGTCTCGATAGCGGCCATCTTGAGCTGGATGGCTGCGACCGCAGCCATGGTGGCGAAAATCAAGGCAAGCCAACCGAAAAAGCGTCCCTCGGTACCGTCGGGGCGCGAGAGCCGATAGACGGCCAGGAAAGCCGCCAACGCAATCAGTGCATGATAGGAAGATTTGATCCAGAAGACCGGCAGCATCGCCACGTCGGGCATATCGATGCGCAGGCCGAGAACGGTCAGCATCAGCAGCAGGGAGAGCCCGAGAGTGGGCAATATGCCAAATGCGAAGCGGCGCCTTAGCGCGTGGCACCGCACCGGCTTCAGGTCGCTCAAAAGGCCCGCGATGATGTCGTCCCTCTTTGTCACGATGCGCCTCGCAATCTCTCTGCGAGCGCCTGAGCGCCCGATGGATGCTGACTTTTTACCGCCGATTCAGACTGGCCGGTCCTGTTTGCAGTGTCGGCGACCGACCGGCCCTCCCGTTTCACCTGCCGGATCAGCTCCTGCTGTTTCGGCGACAACCCGTCGCGAAACCGCTCGACATCCATGCGGGCGCTCAGCGTATCCTCGCTGAAGTCGCTTTCGATCTCCTTGCCAAGCTCGGTCTCGGCCAGCCGACGCCCACCGCGGCCGCGATGATGGTCGATCAGCTTGTAGCGGGCGATCGAGAAGAACCGGGCCCAGAAAGCTCGTTTTCGATCATAAGTGGACCGGCGAGACTGCAGTGCCAGCAATGTCTCCTGGACCAGGTCTTCCATATCCGCCTTCATCGCCGCAGCCATCCTGCGGCTGTCGTAACCGCAGCACAGGCAATGCAGTTAACAAACGCCGATGGGCGGGCCTCGTCCCCGTCAAGGGACAGAAGCATCAATGCTTTCAGGGTTTCTTCCGAACAAGCGGTCGCCATGTTGTCAGCGCGTTCATTCGGACAAACAGCCAGTCGGTTACAGGGCAGATCAAAAATGTTTGGCATCACGGATCTATCACATGCGTGAGGCTGCAACGCATTTCGAGGCGCTCTCGAATGGGTAGGTGTGAGCCATTGGCACGCGACCGGCGGACACGACAATCCGATTCCAGGAGAATTCCATGACCAAGCTTCTTTCCAGCCTGGCACCCTGCATGTTCCTCGTCGGCCTTTCGCGCGCCGGTGCGGCGTCGGCTGAGGACGCCATGAAAAAGGCCGACATGATGAAGGCCTGCGACGCGATGAAGTAAGCGTTCTCGTCTCCCGCGGCCGCTGAAACTTTATCTGCGGCGGCCGCGTATTCTCCTGCGAAACGTCCATACATCCGGAGAACAATCATGGCGACGATCGATTCCAGTCGGGAAACCGGCCGTACACTGATCTACCGCCACAGCCTTGCTGTGCGCTTCTCGCATTGGGTAAACGTGCTTGCCGTCACCGTGCTGCTGTTCAGCGGTCTGCAGATATTCAATGCTCATCCGGCGCTCTATTGGGGCCAGTATGGAGCCGATAACGACCCTTCCTTCATTTCCATGGAAGCCGTCGATGACAGCGGTCAGGTGAAGGGGCTGACGCATGTGGGTTTGCTCACCTTCGATACAACAGGCGTCCTTGGTCTCTCAAATGTCGACGGCGAGGCGACAGCGAGGGGTTTTCCAAGCTGGCTTACTCTTCCAAGCTATCAGGATCTGTCGACCGGCCGGCGCTGGCATTTCTTTTTTGCCTGGGTCTTCGTCCTCAACGGCCTTGTCTATTTCAGCTATGGGCTGGTCAGCCGGCATTTCCGTCGGGATCTCGCTCCTACCGTCAATGAGCTGACGCTCGCTCATCTCACCTACGAGGTCGTCAACCACGCCCGGCTGCGTTTTCCGAAGGGACCGGAGGCACGGCATTACAACACGCTACAGAAGCTGACCTATCTGGCCGTGATTTTCCTGCTGCTGCCGTTGATGATCGCGACAGGGCTCACCATGTCGCCGGGCTTCAATGCTGTAGCGCCCTGGCTGCTCGATCCCTTCGGCGGACGGCAATCGGCGCGCACCATCCACTTCCTGACTGCCTTCTCGCTCGCAGCCTTTGTCGTCGTACATGTGGCTATGGTGATCCTGTCGGGTGTCTTCAACAATCTCCGTTCGATGATCACCGGCTACTACGCAATCAAACTGGGAGGCAAACAATGAGCCGCCTCATTACCCGCCGCCGCTTCCTCATTGGTTCGACCTTGACCGCCTCTACACTGGGCTTGAGCGGCTGCGACGCATGGGTCGAAAGTGACCGGACGAAGTCGGTCCTGAAGATCGCCGAGGGTCTCAGCATGAAGACGCAGCGCTTCCTGCTTCACAACAACGCGCTGGCCCCTGAATTCAGCGAGGCGGATCTCTCGCCGGTCTTTCGCTCAAACGGCACCAGCATGCCGGATAATCCGCAATATCTCGACTGGATGAGCCGGCAGTTCTCAACCTGGAGGCTTGGGATTGGTGGGCTGGTCGAAAGACCGTCGCAAGTCTCGCTCGCACAGCTGAAGGCGATGCCTTCGCGCACACAGATCACCCGGCACGACTGCGTCGAAGGCTGGAGCGCAATCGGCAAATGGACTGGTGTGCCACTCGGCGCCCTGCTGCAATTGGTCGGGCTCAAGCCCGAGGCGCGCTATGTCGTGTTCCACTGTGCGGATGAATACGAAAAGACGCTGAACGGCACCGGCTGGTACTATGAGAGCATCGATCTGGTCGATGCCCTCCATCCGCAGACGATCCTTGCCTATTCGATGAACGGCCGCGACCTGGAGGTGGCACATGGAGCGCCGCTAAGGCTCAGGGTCGAGCGGCAGCTCGGTTACAAGCAGGCAAAATATCTGACGCGCATCGAGGCGGTCGCGGACCTCGGCCACCTTTACGGCGGCAATGGCGGGTTTTGGGAGGATCGCGGCTATGAATGGTATGCCGGGATATGAGTTGCGCGTGGGGGGCTTCGAGTTCGCTTTGCCAGTGTGACGCGTAGGGAATGCGCGTCCAAGATGCCTGTTGGTGAAAGCGACATAGTGCCCTTCGCCAAAAGGTGGTCGCCCGATTTAGGCCGAAAGGCGTACAGTGTATTTCGTTCCTTTTCGACTACAATTCCGAAATTGCCAGTTTGAACGATCCTCATCGATTTGATCGTGGTTTTTGCGAGAGGGCATACCATGCATCGCAAAGCTCGCCGCTGGGCTTCCCGCTCAGTGTTGGATTCGTTGGCTCCCCGGTGGTTAACCGCCGGCCGCAGGGCGAAGCCTCGTAACACAGCCAATGGGCAAGAGGATTACTCTCAACTTGCGCTTGGCACACAAGCGACAGATGGGACCAGATATGGCGCTGCCGTCGATGGTCCCGTCAACGTCACCGCGCTCAATGAAGATGGCAATGGGCAGGGGGGCATGGTCTGCGACGCGCACGGTCAAGTCAACAGCGACCTCGTACTGCCGTCTTTGACCGACAGTTTCACAGCGATTTATGGAGCCGGAATTCAAAGGGGCGAATTTGCCGCGCCTTTTGCGGGCGAGCGGGGTCTTTCATCTTCAGGGCGGGATGCGACTTCATCCGACACAAAATGGTCACGCCATGGCACTCATGCTGGAACCAGCTTTATGGGCGCTGATCCCTTGGCTCCGTTTTTGCCGAAAGGTCCTGCTCAGACAGCCTCAGGGCGAGGTTCGACCCCTGTGGCTGCCGGGTCGGCTGCTTCGGGCAAGGTCGTCATCCTCGAGTCGACGCCGTCAGCGCAGGCGGCCGCGCATGAATCGCATTTCTTGGCATTTGGCATGCCGTTTGGCGTCTGCGGGTGCGGCTACTTTACCTCTCCCACGCGAATGCTCGATTGGGCTCAAGGCGGCGGTATGCTTCAGCGGGACGGTCAGTTGCCCGGAACCAGGCTGACCGAGGGGCCGGACTATGTTCCGACAGCCAAGGGGACGATTGGCGCCTCGATGAGTGACCCGCTTCTGGATCGTGACTTGTCCCCGCTTTCAGGCTGGCGCGGAACCGCAGGATGGACCGAGTCAACGGCCTGGAACGGGTCGTTGCCAGGCGGCGGAGAGATTGGATCGGGGACCGCAACCTCCAAGGGCGTCGGCATCCTTTCCGGCTCGGTGACCAGACCGTCGGGCACGCAAAGGACAGCGACGCAGAGTCTGGCGGCGACGGCGGCCGCGGCCAACATAATCGTGCAGGAAAATCAGAAGCAGGGCAATCCTGAGAGCGAGTGGGGCATCAACGGTGCGGGTAGCTCCAATATCGAGGGGTTCGCGACCGATATCAGCGTCGACAACGGCAAGACGATTAGCTTCAAGATCGATACGGATTCCACCAACTATCGAATCGATATTTACCGGCTCGGCTACTATGGCGGCATGGGCGCGCGCAAGGTCGCCACTCTGCAGCACACCGGATTGCAGAACCAGCCCGATCCGCTGCGCAATGCCTCGACCGGCACCGTGGATGCCGGCAACTGGGCAGTCTCGGCGTCGTGGACCGTGCCAGAGGACGCCGTCTCAGGCGTTTATATCGCCAAGCTCGTGCGTCAGGATGGCACCTTCGGCGAGAACCACATCCCGTTCATCGTGCGCGATGACGACAGCCATAGCGACATGGTCTTCCAGACCGCAGACGAAACCTGGCAGGCCTATAACGGCTGGGGAGGCGCAAACTTCTATGGCGGCAACGGCCCGGCGACCGGGCAGGGTGCTGGTCGCGCCTATGCTGTTAGTTACAACAGGCCGATCGTGACCCGCGGCGGGATTGGCACGTTTGCCGGTCCGCAGGATTATCTGTTCGGTGCCGAGTATGCCGGTATCTACTGGTTGGAACAGAACGGCTATGACGTCTCATACATGTCGGGCGTCGATGTCGACCGTTATGGCAGTTTGCTGCTCAACCATAAGGCGTATGTTGATGCTGGGCATGACGAATACTGGTCTGGACAGCAACGAGCCAATGTTGAGGCCGCACGCGATGCAGGCGTTAACCTTCAGTTTTGGAGCGGTAACGAGGTCTACTGGCGCACCCGTTGGGGCAACAGCTTCAGCAGCGACGCCACGCCCTATCGTACCCTTATCTCTTACAAGGAGACATGGTCGCCCGGTGCCAGCATCGACCCCTCCAATGAATGGACAGGCACCTTCCGCGACCCGCGTCTCAGCCCGCCCGCTGTCGGTGGCGGAAGCCCGGAAAACTCACTGACCGGCCAGTTGTTTATGGTCGACGATGTCGGCAGCAATCTTCAGGCAATCACGATACCCTATGATGATGCCAACTTGCGCTTCTGGCGCAGCACGAGCGTTGCCAATCTTCAGCCTGGCCAAACGGCGACGCTCACCAAGAACTATCTTGGTTATGAGTGGGACGAAGCGACTGACAACGGCTTCGATCCGGCTGGTCTCGTGAAGCTGTCATCGACGACGCTTCCGGTGAGCACTTACCTCCTCGACTACGGAAACACGACCGGCAACGGTGTCTCCACCCACAATCTGACGCTCTATCGCGCGCCGAGCGGTGCGCTGGTGTTCGGAGCGGGTACTGTCTACTGGACCTGGGGCCTGAGCGACAATCACGACAAGGAGGTGACACCGACCGATCCGCGCGTGCAGCAGGCAATGGTCAATTTGCTTGCCGACATGGGCATCCAGCCTGGGACGCTGCAGTCCGGGCTCGTCGCAGCGACCGCCTCGAGCGACCATGTTGCCCCAACCACCGTCATCACGGTACCCGCCACGGCGACAGTTGGATCTAGCGTTACGATTACAGGCACCGCAGCCGACACGGGAGGCGGGGTCATTGCCGGCGTCGAGGTTTCGACCGACAACGGGGCAAGCTGGCATCCAGCGATAGGCGATGAGAACTGGACTTATAGCTGGTCGCCTCAGATCGCCGGCACCTACACGATCCTCTCCCGCGCGGTGGACGACAGCATCAACCTTGAAATCCCCTCGGCGGGACGCACGGTCACCGTCACCGGGCAGAGCTTTGTTTCCCTCTTTTCCGGCGCCGCGACACCAGCGGTCGTCAACACCAGCGATACGTCAGCCGTCGAGCTCGGGGTTCGATTCCAGACCTCTGTGGCAGGTACCGTCAGCGGTGTTCGTTTTTACAAGGGCAGCCAGGATACGGGTACTCATACCGGTTCGCTTTGGTCGAGCACGGGTACGCGGCTCGCGACCATCACGTTTACAAACGAGACCACCAGTGGCTGGCAGACTGCGTATTTCTCCAGTTCAGTGACGTTGACGCCTGGGCAGACCTACACGGCGTCCTACCACACCAACACCGGTCACTACTCCACCACCACCAATTACTTCACCTCCAATGTGACGAACGGCCCGCTGACAGCGCCAGCCGGCGGCAACGGCGTCTACACGTATGGCAGCGCCAGCCTTTTGCCGACCAGCACCTTCCAGTCGACCAACTATTGGGTCGACGTGATGTTCAACCCGGCCTCGTCAAGCAACACGACGCCGACGGCAGTTGCCGATACCGGAGATGCGACCGAGAAGGGCGGGGTGGCCAATGGCTCGGGCGGCGTGGCCGCCAGCGGCAATGTGCTTGCCAACGACACCGATCCGGATGCCGGTGACACCAAGACCGTCACGGCGGTCAGCTTCGGCGCGACGGCCGGCACGCTCGGCTCGGCGCTCAACGGCACGTACGGCAGTCTCGTGCTCG